>NZ_JBBHKU010000035.1:0-27281 GCF_037389295.1 Stygiolobus sp. RP850M
ATAGAGAAGATAAGGAAAGTTTTCAGCGAAGCTGTTAGTAAATTTGAGGACAAAGAGGAGGAGATCAGGATTTACACAATTGGAGCACCTAGGTATAGGGTCGATGTGACCGGTACTGATCATAAGCAGGTCTCAATAACCTTACAAGAACTAATAGAAACTATGAAAGAAATAAGTCAAAAAGAAGGAGTAACCTTTACAGTGGTTAAGAAATGAAGTGGAAACTTAGGAAATGTCCTAGGGACAAGATATATACTATGAAAGATATATGCCCTATATGCGGGAATAAGACAGTAATTACATCACCTCCGAGATTTTCCCCAGAAGACAAATACGTGAAATATAGGATAGAGCTTAAAAAGGGGATAAAACTTAACTGTTAATTTTATATGATTTTTTATTATTTTTCTGTTTTATTATTCACTCGATTTTAATTGTGTGTAAAATAAGAAGAAATTAAGTAAAAATCTTTAGCTTTAAGTCCCGTTTACTACCACTGTTGGAGGAATAATGACATAAGGTTCTACGAACTGATATATTAATACAGCGATGTATACCTCAGCTACACCTCCTAAAGCAGGTACTGTTCCTACTGGATACAGTGCTATGTAAACAGGCTTAAAGTACAACATATTCACTCTTGGTATAAAGTTAGGATTTATCTGCCCAGAGAGTATGGAGTTTAAGGAGAAGCTGAACGGAGCTGCAACGGGTCCCTGATTTAAAGACTGAAGCCCTTCTACGAACATGTTTACAATTAACGAGTTATAAGCCTTAGGAGTCCATGCCATTGGCTCCGAATTCGCTATTATCTGTGCTAATTGTGTTGCTTGTGGTAGACCCGAAGTTTCTAGTGAGAATATAGTGGAGTTAATGTATGATACGTTCACGTATTCGTTTAAAGGATATCCTGCTATCGTAGTCATAGCTCCCATAGCCTTAGCTATATCACCTAAGCTGGTCGTATATCCTATAAACGTGCTCGGGAAATTAGACGGATATCCAATAAACCACATACTAGTACCTGCACTACTGTTTACATAGAGAGTAACAGCATCGTATGCAACTATGTAAACTGGGTAAGTGTAGTTAGGACTACCATAGGGATATAAGTGGAAGTCTTTCTCTAATACATTAGCTGCAAACGTCTCGTTATTAAGGAACATCTCCGCCATCATTTTGATTTGAGTACTGTTCAACGTGTTGTTCTCGTCTATAACGCTCCTATTACCTACGGTCTCTATCCAATATCCGTAGTCCCACCAGCTCAATATAAACGCATTATGAGGAGTATTGTGATTTATCCAATCTAGCGCCGATACCCATGCATAGTTTACTATTAAATAAGGAGTAGCAGCATTCAGAAGGGATGGTGGTTCGTAACTTACCTCTATAGCGATCCCTGCATCCGCCAACAAAGATACTCCTACGATTGCTAACATCAAAATCGGAACTAGTCTAATTTTTTTCTCCATGAATTTACTAACTATTTCTGAAACTCCCACACCTGCTAACGCGGCTACTATATATGCGGTGTAATTAAATAGGTAAGGCTGTTCTGATGTTCCGTAAATGCTTGCTGCTCCGAGGACTAAGAGCCATAGACCAGGTAGTTCTTGTCTTTTTACAAGGATGAAGTATATACCTAAAATCGACAAGAACAATGAGATTCCGAAATCTTGTATCATTGCCGTAATTGGCTGCGGAATGTATTCGGCTACAGTCCTATCTATAGGAACTGAGAACTGGAAGAACGGGTTAACAATTGCGTAATATCTTGAAGGTATTGGACTTTTCCCTATCGCTGCTAATCCTAGAATTCCTAATGATACTATGAACACTATAAAGGCCCCTATTATTATGTTCTTCGAATCCATGATTTCCCTCGGTAAGGTCCTCCTTAAGTAGAGTTCGAGATATAGGAATAACGGGATTATTAGTAAAGAAAGACCGTGAGCAGCACCTGATAAAAATCCAATGTTGTTCGGTGCAAATGACGTTAAGAACCCTGAAGTTACAGCCAATAAGGTTAAAGACTTAGCTGTTATTTCATCATTTTTGTTAAGAAGTACTAATAAAAATGCCGCTAACGCTAGGCTTAAGTCTATGTAAGTATAACCTCCCCAAGTTATATTCGCTAGGAAGATCATTACACCTGCAGGTATGCCGTATATGGTTTTCTTCCTCTTTATCGCTAGTGTCATAAAGTATATTGCAAGTAAAACAAATGTAGCTCCCCATGAGGTCTTAGGTAATCCACCGAGCAAATTCTTATATGTTAGGGACGGTGATACGGCTACTGCTGCAGCTGCTACGTAAGCACCCACTCTATTTTCAGTTATTGCGTCAACTGCAAGAAACGCGGCTACAACACCTATTGCATCTAAGACAATGTCTGACACTATAGCTACAGTATAGACAGCATTAGCCCCAAACTGAGAGAAGAACGGCATGGAAAATAGCGCTACTAACCAAGGTAGACCTATTGTATTTCCTAGTTCTATGAAATATCCCCACGGGAACCACCCGTGGACATCTGGAGGTACCGCATACCAGTTTCCACCTTGCTGAGCTATTAGTAATGCGTTATAGAATAAGTACCATGGGTCAAACTCGTTTACCGATTGGGGAAAAGCAGTAGCACTTATTATCCTTATCACAATGGATACAAATACGAGTCCAGTAACGACTAATGTATCGAGAATCTTGAATTTATCAAACTTCAGTCTTTGGACAGTTTTTGTAGACTGCATCGTTTTCATAAACCACAGTATCTTATATAAGCTTAATCCAGATTATACAATATTTGATGATGATCGATGGGCGGCTAGATATGTGATGAAGCTTTCAAGGTCTGATAATCAGGAGAATAAGTCTTAAAAATGATAGTTTAAGACTATATTAATAGTCTGGGCCCGTAGCTTAGCATGGTAGAGCGCCCGGCTGATAATCCCGGTGATCAGATACCGGGAGGCCGTGGGTTCAAGTCCCACCGGGCCCACATATGGATTAAACTTTAATCAACTGGATTAATGCATAAAGTGATGGTCGAAAAAATAGTCCTTTACGTGTTTCTAATACAAGGACTGGTATTATCATACACGATATCTTCCTATATTTCAGGAGGAGGTCAAATCTTTATCTCGAACTATAACATGACAATGCAGTGGCAAGATCAAGGAATAGCCCTAAATATAACCGGTAAAAGCACTTATTACCCTACTCCTCTGGTGAAACCTCAAGTAACCCCATATAATGAACAGGGCGAAGAACCTACGTACTATTTCTTTTTATATAGAGACGAGACTGGTGGGTTACAGTTCATATTATTCTTTACCAACTTTACCCTGACTTCTGCTACTGTTAATGGGACTAGCATTCCAGCTATCAAGTTTTATAACGGTAACTCTTACCTGATTATTTCAGCCCAGTACGGTTTTCCGATTAAGGGTGTAGCATATAATTACATATCTTCTCTCAGTCTTCAGGCTAATGATAACATATCCATAATTATGACCGGGATTAATCCTCTTCCTCCTCTAGAGAAATCAGGGTCTTTATACAAACTTACCTTGAAGTTAAGCCCTAATGTAACAGAAAGTGTTTATGTGGTAACTCCACAAGCCAATATTTCCGCGAAATCCGTAACACATGAGTTAGAGAACAAGACATACTCTCTAGCGGCTATTAATTTGGAGTCTAAAGATTATATTACTGTAATTATGCCGATAGATGAGTTTCCCTTAGTTGAACCGACAGGCACAGTGATTGTTAATGGGTCAAATTACTTCTTCAAGATGAATGAGTCGACAACTCCTTTTGGTACTTATTATCAATCTATACCGGGTAATACATCAAACCCGTATATGGGGTTTACGATAGGGAAATACTTCCTCCTTGTATTCCCTAGCGGCGGGAACATCTCAATAATACTCCAGAACTTGGAGAATCCGCTAGTAAGTTATCAAGTTACGGACTTAAGTTCCCCATACTATCCCTTTACTGAGTTTCTACAACAGTATTGGATAGTCCTAGCTGTGGTAATAGTTCTTGCAGTAGTAGTTACAGTAATTTTAAAACATCGTAGGGGGTAGTAGCTACCGGTATACCAGCCTCTTTGAACGCTCTTATCTTACTTTCAAAAGTCCCCATACCCATGTACACTACCGCACCCGCATGACCCATCCTTTTCTCTTTCGGAGCCGTCATCCCAGCAATATACGCTATTATTTTCTTTGATATTTTACCCTCCTTCTTCATTTTCGCTACCTTCTCTTCCATAGTACCTCCTATTTCCCCGATTATAACTATTTCTTCTGTCTCCGGATCCTTGTCAAACATTTCAACCACTTCATCTAAAGTAGTACCTACAATCGGGTCTCCTCCTATCCCTATTACCGTTGATTGACCAAAATCTCTCTTTATTACTTCAGCTATCTCGTAGGTCAGTGTACCGGATCTCGACACGATCCCTATCTTACCTTTTCTGAAAGCCCTAGGCGGGAAAATCCCTAAATTCACTTCTTCAGGAACTATTATACCGGGGCAATTAGGTCCTATTATCCTACTACCCTTAAGCTTCGCATATCTCTTTACCCTGAGCATGTCCATGACCGGAATGTGTTCCGTTATGGTTATTACCAGAGGTATACCGTTGTCTATGGCTTCAAACAGTGCATCTATAGCGAATTTAGCAGGGACAAATATTATACTTGCATCGACTTCATGTTCCTTTAATGCCTCAGCTACTGTATCGTAAACCGGTACACCGTAAACCTCAGTCCCTCCTTTTCCGGGCGTGACACCCGCAACTATCTTAGTGCCGTAATCCAACATGTGCTTAGTGTGGAAGCTTCCCTCCCTCCCAGTTATACCCTGAACTAATACCCTAGTATTCCTATTTACGAGCGTAATGCATCACCTATGCAGGTTATAGGGTCTTCATATGCTGATATCCCTCTCTGGGAAAGTAACTTTCTTCCTTCTTCTTCATTGGTACCTACAATCCTAACGTAGATAGGGATCTTCACCTTTTCAAGGGCTTTGATTATTCCCTGAGCCACTTCGTCACATCTTGTTATACCGCAGTAGATATTCATTACTATCTTCCTGACCTTGGGGTTTTTAGCTAGCCTAACTATCGACTCCTCAACCTTGTCACTTCCTGCACCGCCACCTATATCTAGAAAGTCAGCCGGATTACCTCCCATCAATTTCACCATATCCATCGTTGCCATGGTCAGACCTGCACCATTACCTATGATCCCTATGTCTCCATCTAGTTCGACATATGAGTCGGTCTTTTCGTAACTCCTACCGAACTTCTGCAATAAGTCTTGGTGCCTGAACAAAGCGTTGTCCTCTAAGATCACTTTCGAATCTAATGCTACTAGACCGCTTTCAGTTACCGCCAAGGGGTTTATCTCTGCAAGCTCAGCTTCGAACTCGGTTACTAATCTGTAAAGACCTTGAATAATAGGTTTTAACCCTTTCACGTCCAAATATTTCTCGACCTCGAGTACGTCGAAATCCCTTACTCCCCTCTCAATCGGGATGTGAAAGATCCTAATGTTTTTAGCTTTCTCAACATCTACCCCTCCCTCAGGAGAGACTACTATTATAGGCTCTGCTGCCTCACGATCTATAAGGCAAGAGAGGTAAATTTCCCTATAGTGTGGGATATACTCCTCAACTAGGAATTTACTTACGCCTAATTTTTGGAGCTCGAGAATTGTATTGTACACATCTTCAGTTACTCTCACTAACCCCTTCTTCCCTCTACCACCCTCAAGGATTTGGGACTTAACAACAGCCTTCCCGTCCCACTTTATCGGCTTGTCTGTTACCACACCTCTTGGGACGGAAATTCCAACCAGTTTGAAGATCTCTTTTCCTTCATATTCATAAAGTTTCATTACGATTCACATTATAATATTTGCAGAATTCTTTAAATACACAACTATTACATTTTGGCTTAGAAAAACAATAAAGTTTCCCCACCGTCACTATCCCTGCGTGGACTAGTTTCAACTTATAAAGGTCTTTCCCGACAAGTTCCTCAACGATCTCCTTAGCCTCTTCTCTGGTAAGCTCTACATTAAGTACTCTGCTCACCACTCTCTTAGCGTAATTGGAACGCGGGAATACGGGAATATTACCTGCAAAGAGTAGCAACGCTTCTGCAGTCTCGTCCCCGATGCCCTCTACGTCCTTCAGCGATTTCTCGTCCTTAACTAGTTTTTCAACACCTATTTTTGACGTTATTTCAGATAGTACCTTCAACCTCTTGGCTTTAGTTCTGTAGAAGTTCACTTGCCTAATCAGTTCAGCAATTTCCTCTTCACTCAATTGACTTAGTTTCTCTAAACTGTTTACCCCTTTCTCCCTCATTTTCAGGAGAACCTTTTTCACTGTTTCCCATTTAGTCATCTGAACTAAAATTGAGGAAATTAGCAACTCGTCGACAGTCTCTACTCCATCCCACCACTTCGGAGATTCGGCATCTGCTACTATCCACCCTGCTCTTCTCAACAAATCGACGTTCTCTTCCAGTATCCTAAGGAGCTCAGTACGCAGTGACCTCTTCACCTCATCGGTTAGCGCTCGTCTCATCATGGAAGCTCCTCCAAAATCCGTTTAACTAGATTGGGAGTCCCGATCTCATATTTTTTAGGAGGTTTCACCTTTTTAATTGCTTCAGTTAACTCTTCAACGGAATCCCACTGGGACGGATCGTCTAGGAAGGTAGCACCTAAAATTTCTGCGTAACGTTTAGAGTCTTCTTTCGTAGCTGCGTATCTCCAGTCCTTGTTGTAGACCACTATCGTAGGTTTCTTATACATTACCACGGATTCCATTGCTGTTTTACCTTGGTGAGTTATCACTAGAGATGCTTCACTTATGTACTTCTCCAGCTCCGTAGAGAAGGAAAAAGCCCTGACACCTCTCTTCGCGTATTGTTCAGGAGGTACTCTACCTGTTTGTATTACAACTTCTTTACCGAGGTCTAAACTGACCACAATGTCGAACAGTCTTTTAAAACCCATCGTCCCTGTAGTCACTAGAACGTAACCGTCATCTTTCGGAGTGTATTTCGGCTTTTCGACTATAGGTCCAACGACCATCCCTTTTTTAGGGTATAGACCTTTCTGTTCCTGCCAATGGAGAAAGACGTTTTCTGCGAAGTTTGATAATATTGATACTGTTTTACCTCTAGTCACTATCCTATCCTGACTCTCAATTACGAAGAGTTTACTTCCCTTGACTCTCTGGGCTAAAGCTGGAAAAAGGGAGTGATTTGAGCCCGTCGCGATGACTACTTTATATTTCTTTATTTTCAGACTTTGGGCTAACACGTGAGGTAGATTTGTTATAAGAGCAACGTTTCCCTGATTGGGTTCTTTAGCCTTTTTAACGTAATAGAATTGACTGGAAAAGGGTTTAAGTACTTCCTCACTGTACTTATCGTTCTCGGGTATTACAAAGTCAACTTTATACGAGTTACTGCTTAGCGAGAGGTACTCTGCGATAGCTCTTGCAAAACCTGTATGCCCTCCCCCGCTGGCTATGATCAGGACGTCATTATTTTGCATTAAGCTATTTTATTTGCTTCAGGATAAAATGGTATCCATGGAAGAGTATAAAAACGTCTGGCTGAAGGCAGGGATAATATACGCTCTAAACCTAGCCGAAGCCGGCCTAAAGCCCGTAGAAGTAGGGTTAGGAGAAAGGGATTTTTACGTTGACATAGAGTCGCAGACTACGTTAACACTTGACGAAGCCAAGAAGTTCGCTAAATATAAGAAATTCAATTTCCAGGTGAAGGACGGAGAAGTAGAGTACAATGGTATGAGGATCAGGGTTAGCGGTGGTGAAATAGCTCAGGTAGAACCTCAGTATTTTGAGATCTTGAATATTTCAGTTCACCACCCCACTCCTGAGTTACAATACGTTAGGATCAGGGGTGTTGGGTTTGAAAAAGAGGAACAACTTAAGGACTACCTAAGCTGGTTGGAGAAGGTTTCAGAGTACGATCACAGAGTTATCGGTGAAAAATTAGACCTCTTCAGTTTTCCAGACGAAGCTGCTCCGGGAGTAGTCCTATTTCATCCTAACGGGCAGACAATAAGGAAGGAGTTAATGAGGTATATGGAGGAGATAAACAACAGTATGGGTTACAAGGAAGTTTACACTTCCCATGTTTATAGGGCAATATTGTGGAAAATTAGCGGTCACTACGATCACTATAGAGATAAAATGCTGTTGTTTAAAATGGAGGACGAAGAACTGGGAATAAAGCCTATGAACTGTCCTGCACATATTCTTATATACAAGAGTAAAACAAGGAGCTACCGTGATTTACCTCTGAGGTTTTCGGAGTTCGGTCATGTTTATAGATGGGAGAAGAAGGGTGAGTTATACGGTTTATTAAGAGTTAGGGGTTTCACGCAAGACGACGGACATATATTCCTACGTGACGATCAACTCAAAGACGAGATTAAGATGTTAGTAAAGAAGACTCTTGAAGTCCTATCAACCTTCGGCTTTAAAGAGGACGACGTCAGGATTAATTTGAGCACTAGACCAGACGACAGTATAGGTACTGATGAACAGTGGAATAAGGCTACTGATGCTTTAGTTTCTGCACTTAACGAGCTCGGTCTGAAATACGTAGTTAAAGAAAAGGAAGGAGCATTTTACGGGCCTAAGATAGACTTTGACATCAAGGATAGCCTACAGAGGTGGTGGCAGTTATCTACTATACAAGTTGACTTCAATCTACCGGAAAGATTTAAGTTGGAATACGTTGACAAAGACGGAACGAAAAAGAGGCCTGTAATTGTTCACAGAGCCATTTACGGCTCCATGGACAGATTTATGGCAATTCTCTTAGAGCACTTTAGGGGTAAGTTACCAACCTGGCTATCTCCTATTCAGGTCAGGGTATTACCGATTACTGAGGAAGTAGATGAGTATGCAAACGATGTAACGTTCAAGCTCAGGGAGAAGGGAGTAAGGGTTGATGTTGATAGTGGTGAGGAGACCCTATCCAAGAGGATAAAGAGGGCTTACGATGAGGGCATACCGTATATTGTTATAGTAGGAAAGAAGGAGATGGAGAAGGGAGAAATAACTGTGAGGGCTAGAGGTAACCTCGAAATAAAAGGGATTAAGCTCAATAGCTTCCTTTCAGCGTTACTTGAGGAGATAAAGAATAGAGATTTGAGCCAGAATAATACAATAAGTAAACTCAAATGATAGTATACGGAGTGTATAAGAGCCCCTTAGGGACAATTACTGTTGCCAGAAGTGAAAAAGGGTTTATAATGTTAGATTTCTGTGAATGTGTGGAAAAGGAGTTATTGGACAATTCTTTTTTCACAGACTTCTTTCATCTACTCGATAAGTACTTTGAAGGTAAGGAGGTAGATTTTTCAATGGAGCCCTTGGACATTAATGTTAATACCTTTAGGCGGAGAGTGTTTAACGAGACAAGAAAAATTAAGTGGGGACAAGTGAAGACTTATAAAGAGATTGCAGATACATTAAAGACTTCTCCCAGAGCTGTAGGAGTAGCCCTATCTAAGAATCCCGTGTTGTTGATTATACCTTGTCATAGGGTAGTAGCTGAAAACGGAATCGGCGGTTACTCAAGAGGCGTTGAACTAAAGAGAAAATTACTAGAACTAGAAGGAATAAAACTAGATAAAGAAAGCAAATAACCTTAAAATCTGTAAAACGTGAATATAAATAATGAAAGCTGTAATTTTAGCTGGAGGTTTTGGTAAGAGGCTCAGGCCCTTAACAGACGAGAGGCCCAAACCCCTTATCGAGATAGCAGGTAAACCGATTATTGAGTGGCAGATAAAGTGGTTGAAAAAATTCGGAGTTACGTCCGTGTTTGTTCTTGCAGGTTATAAGAAAGAGGTTCTCATCGATTGGGTGGCAAAAAATCAAGATAAGTTAGGAATACCTATTGCAATTCTCACTGAGGATCAACCTCTAGGAACGGGCGGTGCTATAAAGAGGCTTAATGGATTTATATCAAACGGGGAAAAGTTCTTCGTTTTAAACGGGGATATCCTAACTAACCTCGACCTCTCTAAGCTGGGGGACGATAAGGCTGTAGCTGTTATATCTTTAGTACCTCTGAGGAGTCCCTTCGGTATAGTTAAGGTAGACAGCAATGGAAATATAATACAATTCGTCGAGAAGCCAGTTTTGAAAGATTTTTGGATAAACGCTGGAATATATTCTATGAACTCAGAGATATTCGAGTATCTTCCTGAGAAAGGAGATATAGAAAAAGAAACTTTTCCTTTGTTAGCTCAAAAAGGTCTTCTTAAGGGGATAACTTTCGATGACGTATACTGGAGATCAATAGACACGTTAAAGGACTACGAAGAGGCTAATGCGGAGATTACAGAAGTGTTTAAGGATTAAGTATTAAGTCAACTTCTTCGCCTTCTTCTTTTAACCACTTGTCTAAAGTCTTTTCAAGACCCAGATCCCTTAAGTCGTTTAGTAGCTTTTTGGCCAATACTTCGAAATCCCCCTCACAGTCCAGCGGTATGTTATATTTTATTATCTCAAGCACTATTCTTGCTATATTCATTGCGTCTTGTTCATTCATGCATAATTTGTTCATTAAAGAGTCAGATAGAGATGCATGAAACTATTAGTGAAAAATAATGATTATGCCAATACAGATCGATTTAACTTTAAAATAGTTTTCTCGACGTCGTAATAATTGTAAGTTTAATTAAAGTGAGAAAAAGATGTATAATCAATGAAAAAGGTCGTAATCGTTGGTGGCGGAATAGGTGGAATGGGAGTTGCAAATACATTGGTGCAGAAACTGAAGAACGCAGAAATTACCGTTATAAACAAGGATGACTACTATATATCGGGACCTAGTAGACCACTCATTTTAACTGGCGAGCAGAAATATAGTAGAATCTTGAGAGGCTATGAAGAGGTAGGAAAGAGTGGAATTAAAGTAGTTGTCGGAAATGTATACAAAATAGACCCTGCGAATAGAAAAGTCTACTTGTCAGACACGACCTTTAACTCAAAGAAAGAACTAGATTATGACTACTTAGTCTTATCCCCCGGAATAGTATTTGACGGCTCTTCAATAAGTGGTTATGAAAAGTATTGGTGGAAGAACACTACAGTCTATGACCCCGGTAGGGTAAACGTCCTTAAACAAAGGCTCTGGACTGCTGAGAGCGGTAGTATAATTATTTACGCACCTAAAGCCCCTTACAGATGTGCCCCTGCCCCTACTGAGACTGCTATGTTAGCTCACACAGTTCTGACTAATAGAGGTGTTAGGGATAAATTTAAGATAATACATATTGATGCTAATGACAAAACTCAACCCCCGGTAATTGCTGACGTAGTTAAACAAGTTTATGAAAAAGCTGGGATACAACTAGTCGTTAACCAAGAGATTACGGAGATAGGAGAGAATTATGTTGTGACTAAGAGCGGAGAAAGGTACGAATATACTATACTCGCAATGTTAGAGCCTAACAGGGCTCCAAAGTTTATCGAGGAAGCAGGGTTAGGTTCGCCTTTTGCTGAGGTGAGATCTCCTCAGGATTTGAGGAATCCAAAATACGATGATATTTTAGCAGTGGGAGATGCAGCTAAGTTACCCTTCCCTAAGAATCAAGAGATAGCGTTTGAAAGTTCTCAGTTTGCTGCAAATAAGATCCTTGAGATGGAAGGAATAAGTGAGAAGGTCCCCGTGCAATACGCGTTTGTAGGCTGGGCTTACTTAGGGAATTTAGAGGGTAAGCTGGAGACTTTGAGCTTGCAGTTCCAGTTAGACTTGACAAAACAACCTCCTGCAGCTGCCAAAGACCCTCAGTTAAAGAGGGAGTATACGATACAAAAGGACAATTGGGAGCAAGCGTATCTTACAAGGCTCTTCGGATACAAGAGCGAGTAATAAAAAGTCAGTTTTTTATTTTTCCTTGCCACAACCTTCTCCCGTTATGAACATAGCGATATTCTTAGCTTCTTTAGGGATTTCACTATTAGAGCTCTCAGAAGCGGGTGCTGTAGCGTCAATATACCACGGAATTTACAAGAGTAACGTACCATTTCTATACGCTACGTTAGGTGTAATAACAGTGTTGATCCCTACATTCGCGTTAGGAAAGTTTATTTACCTTCTACCGTTAAATTACGTCCTTATCGGATCGGCAATAATATTGTTCTATTTCGGCTATAAGTTGTTGCGCAGTGCTAGAAGGTATTTTAAGGGAGTTAAAAGGGCTAAAGGAAATGATGAAAAGAAGGAGGGAGTAGTTGTGGTTTTTACAATCTCGGCTGTTGAAGCATTAGAGGCTGCATTGGTGATGATAGCACTTATGGGTGAAGATTATTACGCCTCGTTGCTTGGCACTATCATAGCCTCGATTATAGTGATAGTTCTCACGTACACCTTAAAATCTCAAATTGCGAGGATAAGGCTTCCTCATATGAAATTCTTTTTATCCGCTCTACTTTTCAGCCTTGGTACACTATGGTTTAATGAGGTATTTATAGGGTTGAACGATTTATTCCTACCACTGTTCTTCTTAGGATTTTTAGTTTTTAATTACATAATAATAAAGATTTAAAAACAAAAATTAAAAAGAAAATAAGTGAAAATTTTTACACAAAATACCTTCCTCTGACACTGCGTTTGCCTAATTCAGGCTTTCTCTGATTTTCAACTTTTTTAGAAACTTCACTTTTTTGTGTCCCCAACTTCGTCTCTTTCATTATAAAGTAGTCCCTTATTCTCGCTAACGCTTCCCTATAATCTTTTACGCCCTTTAACATCTCCGCAAGTGTATTATTCCCTATATATCTTAACCAAGCTACTATGTGCCCTTGTTCTAAGTGCCAGTTCACACATGCCGGGTCTGTAGCACCTATCCTCATTATTTCTTTCTCGAGTTCTTTTTCGTTATGCGCTACTCCGACTACTCTATCATATGACCTGAAGTAGAAAGGCTCCATATTCTTTTCCTTGTAAGTGGAAGTGTTATAAACAAAGAATCTACATAAAGAATGACATGTATCAATGATCAGATATTTAGCCTTATTTTGGTAAATAATAAATTGATGAGTGAGATTCAAGACGCATTAAATGCATACAAGCAAGGAAATCTTAATTACGCACTGAGAAAGGTTCAAGAAATAATCGAGAAATCTCAATCTCAGGAAGCGTATAATTTACTCGGGAAGATTCTAAAGGAAATGGGGAAGGACGAGGAAGCCCTTCAAGCTTTCTTGAAAGCAGGTAACAGAGTTGAAGCTGCCAGAATTTATTTACAACACGGTTTGTATAGGGATGCATTGAACCAGTTAAAGGACTTAAACGATAAAGAGGCGAGGATTTTGAGGGCTTTAGCTTATATAAAACTCGAAGAATACGAGAAGGCTAAGGAGGAATTAACGGGCATAGAAGATAACTCCCCGATAACCCTCAAGGCAAAGGGCATAGTGGATTATTATATGGGAAATTATTACGATGCGTTAAGGGAACTTAGCTTAGCAATAGAGGCTTACCCTTATGACGCTGAACTGTTTTATTACAGAGCCCTTACTAAGACAGAATTGAATATGGATCCAGAAGAAGACTTGAACACCGCTATATCTCTAAACCCGTATTATGCAGAGTTATACTATAATAAAGGAGTTGTATTAGAGACTAAAGGTAAGATAGAAGAAGCTATTAAGTTCTACTCTAGGGCTATAGAGGTTAAGCCTCAGCTGGTTAAAGCTTATTACAGAAGAGCAAAGGCTCTAATGAAAATGGGAAAAGAAGATGAGGCAATGAAAGATATTGAGAGATTTAACCAGATAAAGGACTCAGGATCAAGTTAGCCACGTTATATGCGGGGATACCAGTTACTTGACCCCCTGGATAAGTCCCAGCACTACACAAGTATAAGTTCTTGTATTTGGTAATGTAGGGCAGTCTCTTTTCAAATAGGAAATCATCAGTCATGGGTAAGTGGTTAAGGTTACCAAAGGGCAAATTATACAATTGTTGGCTTACTTCACCGTCTATTTTATCTATGTATAGTATATCTTCATCCTTGATTCCCAGTAACTCCTTAACGTTTTCCAGTTCACCCATAGTCTCTAGGACGATACCGTTTCTAGTCTTGTCTAAATATGACGGAATAAGAATCTCTCCCACCTCAGTATCGAGTAATGAGTATTCGTATCCCTTTAACGGCTTTGGTATTCTAGGATAATTCCTCAGAATTATGTTGTATTTTCTCCACCTCGAGACCGGTAATTTAACGTTAATGCCAAGTAAGTTGTAAAATACGAGAGGACTGGTCGCGATCACTACGACATCAGCTTCATACTTTTTACCGTTAACTAAAACTGCCTTAACTTCGTCGTCTCGAGTAATAATATCTTCTACACGGGAGTTAACCCTGAATTCCACCCCTAACTTCTCAGCGTATTCTGCGACCTTCTCAGCTACAGTCCCCATCCCTCCCTCGACTAAAGCCCAATCCGGAGAAAAATAATAGGCTATAACGTAAGCTGAACTCTTCTCCATTCCGTGATAGATAAAGAAGTAGTGGTAATCTTCCGAGATGTATTCTGATAACAGCTTTTTTGCAGGAGTATCAATGAACTCGCTTAATCCCTCCTTTTCAGCCTCTTCCCTAATTTCCTGCCTTGTTGGTGGGGACTTAACGAATGTGAATTTCTTATTTAACAACTCTTTGAACTTCAATAGCTTTTCCTCGAATTCAGGATACTTTTTCTCCCCCGCCTTAACTAGTTCTTTTACCCTCTTTTCCTTATCCCTCCAAAACGGTATGGCTTTTCCGTTAACGTAAAAGGTCTGAAATACGGCTCCCTTTAGTATAGGTATCCCAAACTTCTTTATCAAAAATTCCGGCATTAACCCCAAGACGTAAGAAGCCCTACTTATCTTTACACCTTTAATTTCTACGGTATCAGTCATCCCTCCCAGCTTGTCTCTGGCTTCAAATAAAGTAACTTTAACCCCTTTTTCTGCCAATAACGCCGATAAAATTAACCCGTTATGACCCCCACCAATAATTGTGACCTTCACTTTGAAACACTCCTCCCTCTTAATATATACCATGTACCTAAAGCCTTAGCTCCTAGAACGTTATTCTTGTCATAGAACTCTATCTCAACGACTACAGCAGTTTTACCAGCCCTTATTATTTTCCCGACGCATCTAAAAGGTCCGTCTTTCATCGGCTCAAGAAAGTTTATTTTTAGTTCTTGTGTTACTTGATCATCACCGTCGTTAACAGTCATATTCGCCAACCCTCCCGTGTAATCAATAGTACTCATAATAGCTCCTCCGTGTAACACTCCTCCTATTCTCAATACGTTTTCGGAGTAATTTAATACAGTTTCTGCATATCCCTTATCAATTTTGATAACTCTCAATCCCAAGTAACTGAATAAGTTTTCTCTTGACAAGATCTTGTTTATCCTATCCACGTCAAAAGTTTTTACTATCTCGATCTTATTATAACCTTGAATGCTCTCATCTGTCATACAAAACTGTATACTATTAACTTTACAAAAAGTTTCGGTTAACTTTTGCAATGTATATTCCTTAGAAGTATGGGACAAATTAGTAGAGGGTAAGACGGGAAACTTCGTGATAGTAGGCAGAAGTGAAGGTGAAAGGGGAGAAATCAAGTGGTATGACCACGAGGTAAAAGGCAGATTAACGCTTAAAATTGACAGAGGTACCTTAAAGGCTTATTTCCAAGACGAGGAGAAGGTCATTAATTTACTCGACCTAGGGTACATCTACACATGGGTTAGCGAAAAGATTTCATCCTCTAGTAGATACATTGGCTTGTGTCAGACCAGCAAAAGGAGAGGAAGAATAGAGGTTACGGTTGTGAAAGGCATAGATGTATATACTTCGCTGGACAAGGAAAAGATAGACTTTATCCTTACCCAAATTTTCGGAGAGGGAGTTAAACTACTCAAGGTCGTTATTTCTGACGACTTTAAGCACGTATATTTACAGTTTTTCAGGAAGGGCGTATACTGGTTCTCGGAAATGGATAGACTTGCGTTAAAACATCAATCTTTAGCTAAGGAATTAATAGACCTCAAGAAGGAGATCATGTCTACCTTAAACAGATGAGATGGGTATTCAGTATCATCTGAGGAACCGAAACCTATCACGTATTCGTATTTATCGACGAGCCTTCTCACTATTTCCTTCTCGCTTAAAGGGAGAACGAGAACCGCTATTACTTCACAAAGTTCTGAAGAAGCAAAATCTATGTGCCAATGCATTTTCCTCTTTTCCTTACTCATATGTCTGGAGACCCTCTTAGCACAGTTCGCCCCACAAGAACCGACGTAAGCATAGAAACCCTCCTCTAGGTGGAACTCTTTAGACTTAGTCCTGATATCGCCTTTACGGCAACTCAAAAAAACGATATATCCCTTCATACTAATTTAATTCACGTGAAAGTCATAATTGAACATTTGGAGCCTGAGCTGTCTAAGTGGATCCTTTACGAGTATGAAAGTGCTCATAATATTTTAGGTGATTATGTGCTCATCACTGGCGTAAAGATAGACGGTATACCTAGTACTGAAAAGAGGTTTCATGAAGTATTAGACCCTACTAAGGTGGTAATATTAGATCCGTTTGCAGAGGAAAAGTTAAGTAGGAAAGATTTGACGGAAAATGAAGCTATAATTATTGGAGGAATTCTTGGAGATCATCCTCCGAGAGGCAGAACAAAAGAATTCCTCTCCGATAATTTCCCTCAAGCTAAGAAGAGGAATTTAGGAAAAGACCAGTTCACGATAGACAGCACTGCTCTCTTGATTAAGGAATTACTTCTTGGCAAGAAAAAAGTCAAGTATACCTTTATGCCTAAGATTCTCTGCAAATATAAGGAGGCTGAGAGCGAAATAGACTTACCTTTTGCTTATGTCCTTTTAGATGGTAAACCATATATCTATCCCAAACTTTTCTCTTTCTTAACTAAAGGATTAAAAGAATGTATTGTAAATTTTGATAATGTAAAAGAATTTGAAATTGTAGAAAATTCAGTATAAACTTGATAAATTTTTATTAAGGAAAAAAGTTGTAATTATATCAATGAGCGAGAAACTGAAAACTAGTAAAGAAGTAATACGATGTTGCTATAAGATATCCGATACCGACATTGACTGTTTATTTAAATTGATAGAACTGGGAAAGCCAGTGACATCAGAGGAACTTTCAGCACTGCTAAAGATGAGTAAGACAACTGTCGAGAACAGCCTCAAGAAGTTGATAGATGTAGGGCTTGTGGTGAGGGAGAAAGGGGATGAAAAGAAGATAGGGAGACCAAAATATTATTATGAGGTTATATCTAACTATATGGAAAAATTAAAGCATGATTTAACTGAATGTTCTAGAAAGATTCAATCAAGCATGTCTAATTTTTAAAAAGTCAGCTTTTAACGTAATTCTTTAGAGTATTTTTAACTTTTTCTATCTTTTCAACATAGTAAAAAGAATAGAAGAGAAACAGAAGAGAGTCTACCTCAAAACCTAAGCTTAACCCTAGAAAGAGAAGAGATAAGGGTTGTACAAAAACCAAAACTAGAGAGGTCAATGCTGTAACGTTTAGAATTATTCCGTTATGGTAGTAGTGTTTTATACGAGTGTAAAATGTATTTACAACATCTACTATATTTAACGTATCTAGCAAAGCCTTTAGGTTACCCTTAAGGCTCGTTAGTTTCTCCTCAACAAAGTACGAGGTTAAATCTAATGCTGGTTGTATTCTTAAACCTACCATTAATTCATCCAGTAAATCTTGTGCCTCGTCTGCAGATATAACATCAAGAAATTTTTTAAATGAAATAAGAGATACTAAGGACTTTATTCTAGGCCATTCTTTCTCTAGCTTTCTAATCTTAGAATTAAGTATTATGTATTGAAAAAGTCCGTTTATTCCAGATGTTATTGCAACTGTAAAAGGCAATAATTCTATTACATTCATATGCTATAATTCGTCTGATAACTCATTAATAAGTTCAGCCAATTTAAATTCTAGTTCTCTAACCCTTCTTAATTTCTCTAGCACTTTGTCTCCTTCAGGAGTAATTCTATAACCATTTTCAGTCTCTTCTAAGTATCCTTTACTGATTAGATAGTCAGTGTACTTCTTCAGTATAGTAAAGCTTAAATTTGCATTTTTCATTATAGCAGATTTTGCTGTGTGTCCTTTTTCAACGAGGTCTAGAATATCACTAATGATCTCAAGCTGGTCTCTTTTACTCCTCATACATATAATAAAGTATAACCCGCTTGTATAAAAACTTTCACGTTCTATTTATGTATTTTTATTTTCATTGGAAACATTCTCGACTTTTTCAACGATTTCTTTTAACAACTTGTAATCTTTTTCTCCTCTAAATCTTTCTACAATTTTCAGGATGTTTTCAAGATCTTCTTTACTGTAAGAGGGTTCTACTATTTTAGTTAGTTTTCCTAAGACATCTGTAAGGGCTTGAATACTTTCTATATATTCAGGCAATGTCAATTCAGGCAGTGATGAGTAGAGATTTATCAGCCCTATTGAGATCAAGTTCAACCCTTTTGTCACCACGTTCTTAAGTTCTTCTAACTGCTTAGCCCTATCTTGTATCTGTATAATCTCGTCCTTCTTTTTACTTAGTTCGTTAATGTAACTTGCTATTCTGTATTTCTGCACCTCGAGTGAGATCATAGCGTCTCTTACTTGCCTTAAAGCAAAGTACCTGATCTCTCCTCCATTGTTAAGAACGTTTATGTAACCTTTAAAGTATAAGTCTCCTATACTTCTCTGTATTGACTCCCTGTCCATGTATACAGAGAGTGCTGAGAAAAGGGTGTTTGCATCTATCCCTCCGGGACCGGATTGAGAGATTAGAGTTAATATCAGCCTATCCCTTTTTTGAATGAACTCCATAACTACAATAGGGGTGAAGGAGATAAAAAGTGTAGCCAGTGCACCAGGCAAAGTTTTATGGATAGGCAGTTACTCCGTAGTGTTCGGAGGAATAGGTCATGTGATAGCTGTAAACAAGAGGGTTCACGCCGAGTGTAACATCTCCAACGAAAACTTGTTTGAGACATCATACGGGATTTTTAAAGGTAGAGGAAATGAGTTGATCGAAAGTGTGTTAAACCAGTTCAGAGTGATGTATGGCAATATACCGAAATTTCATGTTAAGCTAATCAACGACCCAGAGTTCATAATCAACGGTAGAAAAAGCGGTCTAGGTAGTTCTTCAGCTGCAACGGTCGCCTTAACAGCGTGCATCTTTTCCCTTTTAAGCGGAGGGAATAACCCTGACGAGGTGCACAAGATAGCTCAGAGAGCAAATTACGAGAGACAAAAAGGGATAGGTAGCGGTTTCGATGTGGCTTCTGCGGTATATGGCTCAATTATCTATAGAAGGTTTACTAACCTAGAGAAGATGGATTATTACGTGAAACCGTTAAGGATAAATAAGGAACTGGTGATGGCATTCATCGGGGAGAGTTTTGATACTGTAAGTTCTGTAGCCGAGTTCGTTAAGAAAAAAGAGGATCCACGTTTTAAGGAGATAATGAGTATGATAGAAGAAGAGAACAAGTTTGCTATTGAACTTATAGAAAAGGGAAGATTAGAAGAGGCTGTTGAACACGTAAGGTTAGCTAGGAACATGCTCATGAACTTAGCTACTGAAGTAGTTAACGTTAAGATTGAAAACGATTTCACCAGAAAATTGGAAGAAATAGCAGAAAGAGAGGGGGCTATCTTTTCTCTGTCCCCTGGAGCTGGAGGTGAGTCAGTAGTGGCTATTGGCGATAACCTTGAAAGGGTGAAAGAGGCGTGGGGTAAAATTAAAGGCGTTTCAGTGATCACACTTAAAGAAGACGAGGGATTGAAATTTGAGGCATGAAGGTGAAGCTATAGCACCGTCGAATATAGCGATAGTCAAATATTGGGGAAAGAGAAATGAAGAACTTAACTTGCCTCTTAACTCCTCACTATCCGTAACTTTACAGGGTTTAGAGGTCAGGACTAAGGTGATCTTCGATGAGGAGTTCGATAAAGACGAGGTGATCATAAACGGGGAAAAGGCGAGCCCAGAGGAAGTCGAGGAATACAGCGGTAGAGTGTTAAAGATATTTCGCAAGATTTACGGTAAAGATATTTATGCGAAAGTGATTTCTCAGTCCAATTTCCCTAAGGCCACTGGTCTCGCTTCTTCAGCAGCTGGTATTGCAGCTCTGGTCTATGCAGCTAATAGTGCCTTGGGTCTTGGTCTAGGCCAAAAAGAGTTGTCTAAGATAGCTAGGATAGGCTCTGGCAGTGCATGCAGGAGTACGGTAGGGGGTTTCGTCCTTTGGACTAAAGGTGAAAGAGACGACGGAGAGGACTCGTATTGTTATCAAATATTCCCCGAATATCACTGGAAGGAATTGGTAGACGTCATACCAGTTGTCTCGTCCAGCAAGAAGAAGGTGTCCTCACGTAAGGGGATGATAAGGACTTCCGAGACTTCGGCTTTGATGAAGTGCAGGGTGGAGTTCGTAGAAAATTCGTTAAAAGACGTTATAGACTCTATAGCAAAAAAAGACGAGCAGAGGTTTTATTACTGGACTATGAGGCACAGTAACAATATGCATGCTGTGATACTTGACAGCTGGCCCTCATTTTTCTATCTTAATGACACCTCTTTTAGGATAATGGAGTGGATTCAGGATAACGGAATAGCAGGTTACACTTTTGACGCAGGTCCTAACCCCCATATTTTCACTACTGAAAAACACGTTGATGAAGTCATAAACTTCATAAAGCAGCTAGGAATTACAAATTACTTCGTAACGAGAGTTGGCTCAGGGCCTAAAATCATCAACTAGGATTCTGATGAGACTTTGCGCACTCATAAATTATTCTTTCATACTTTTTGACCTTTTCAGTCTGGTTTACGTGATAGACTATTATCGCCTTCTTTAGATCTTTGACTGCATTGATCAAATTGGAGAATTTCGACAGTTGATACATATTCTCTCCATCAAATATGTAGACGGCCTCTCCTTCTTCCCTATATGGAGTGTCGAAGAACTCGTAATATATTACACCACCCTCAGTTTCCCTACTCAACTCGGTTATCTCCTTCTTATCGATATCGTTGAGACAATCACCCTCAATATCCTTCTTTATCCTCTTGTACCCTGAACGGAAGAATATTGCTTGGGGGAACTTCTGATCCTCCATTACCGATATAGAGACAAGAACATTAAAATCCGTTATGTGGAGGAAATTGTCTAATGTGAGTCTACCTTTTGAAATTAACTTAGCTATTGCGTGGGATAGTATTGAGTTATACATGCCGACTACACTGTGGAAATAAACGTTTTCGAACATGTACATCCTAGCTAAAAGGAACTGTTCAACGATCGGGATAGCCTTCTTGAGAACTGCTATCTTACCATCAACATAAGTCAATACCCTCTTCAACCTCTCCACGTCGTAAGAACCGTAGCCAACACCAGCGTAGTAGGAGTCTCTAAGTAAGTAATCTCCTCTGTCTGCATCAACGAAGTTGGAGACAAGTTGCAAGGCAAGTTTTTCCTCCTCGTTTTTAGGTTCTTCTCTAAGTACGTTGATGACGAACTTCACAGGGTCACTGTGAGATGAAAAGTTCTTTTCGAGTATACACGTAAGCTCGTTCTCGATTACGCTAATCCCGTTGTAGACATGGGTCTTTTTACCTTGGTAATTTATGTTTGTAATCCCGTAAACGTCCCTAGTAACTTGTAAAGCCGATTCAAAAGTGTGGGAGAAGGCTAAATGTCCTATGTCGTGAAGCAGACCGGTTACACCTACAAGTTCGACGTAGTCCTCGTCTACAAAATCTAGTCCCTCACTGTTCTTTTTAACGTATTGCAGAAACTCCTTTATAAGGTACATCACTCCCAAACTGTGTTCAAAACGTGTATGTCTCATCCCGGGATATACCATGTGAGCTAAAGCGTTTTGACTTATGTACCTGAGCCTTTGAAAATAAGGGTGAGAAATGATTGGCAGAACTTTGTCGCTTATTTCTATGTAACCGTGTATAGGGTCTCTTATTAACTTACTCATTATGGAAAATACAACTGCAGAAATTTTATAAATTGATCAGTGCGTCAAGTATTGCATTAGCTCCTTGCATTACTTTCTTTTCCAGCTCTTCCTTACTTATCCACCCGCCCTTGACTAAACTATCGGAGATCACTACAACTGCCCCACTCTTCAATTTCCTTAACTTACTAAGTGCGAAAAGAGTAGCACACTCCATCTCAACAGCTATATTACCTCTTTCAGACCACTTCTTTGTGAAGGCTTCGTCCTCTGCATAAAATGCATCACTGCTGAATACATTGCCGGTAAAGAACTTAAGCCCCTTAGCCTTAAACGAGTTATACAGTGCTAACAATACGTCAAAATCGGGAGTGGATGAGATACATGCGTCCTCCTTGAAATACTGGAGAAAGAGACCACCCCGGTTGTAAGAAGCCCCAGTGACTATAACATAGTCTCCTTTGTCCAACTCGGGGACTAAAGCTCCGGCTGTACCGTACCTAATGAAGACCTTCCCACCTAACATCGCTAATTCCTCGAGGACTATGGCTATCGAGGGACCACCTATTCCATGCGTCGCGATACTTACCTTAACATCCTTGTATTTGCCGGTGTAGACTAGAAAACCTCTGTTCTCGTTTACAAGCTTGGGTTCTTCCAATAAAGTTGAGAGTAGTTTAACCCTACTTGGGTCACCTGCTATTAAGACTCTTTCCGCGACTTCTCCTTTCTTAGCTAATATGTGAACCGGGTTCATTAAGATCAGCATTGAGTGTAATTTATATCATTAACTCATGACAGCCGGTGCTCATCATCCAACGTTTACTGATCATGACATGTGGTTATAAGCAATTGAATTTGCTCCTTTTTACTGAATTCATTTTTTTATCATATCGAGCTAAAAATTTTAGAAAAGTTGGGATAGACTGTCATCCTTAACTATTGTAAAGTTATTAAAAACATTCGGAATAAGGTTTAAAAGGTCAGACGTAATACGTTATCTTATGAAAGAGAGAGTAGTAGAGGCTAAAAGATTAGTGGGAAAGAAGACCGTGAGAGGAAAGACATATGAGTACGAGTACTACACACTACCGCTGAACTTATACATACCAAAGTCCATGGTTGAAAAGCACGGTACTAAGTTCATGCTACAAGTAGACGCAGAAAACGGTACTATCATAATAAAGCCAACCGAGAGTAAATAAAGAATCATCAATACTTTTTACCTTCCGTAATCCTTCATAGCTTCAATAAAGACATCTTTTATTTGTTCAAAAGCAAAGTTTACATCACATTTCTTCACGGTCTCCTTTCCCATCAGCCCATATTTATCGGGGTCTTTCAAGACAATATCTATTTTTTGTGCTAATTCCTGATGGTCACCACTCCTAAAGATATACCCGTTAGCCCCATCTATAATTAACTCACTTACGCCCGCACCTGAGCTCACTATTGCAGGCTTACCGTAAACCCAGCCCTCACAAACTACGAGTCCGAAACCCTCTATCCTAGATGGCAATGCAATTACATCTGAAGTCGCATATATTGTGAACAGTTCCTCGTCGTCTACATGACCGGTGAATACTACTTTATCGTAGACTCCTAAGTTCTGAGCCAGAGCCTTTAGCTTTCTCACCCATGAACTGGCCTTACCCGTTCCTAGAGCCCCGCTAGTAAAACTTCCGTTTCCAACCAGTAGTAACTTTACGTTAGGGGTTTTTACCTCCTTCATAGCTGTTATAACCACGTCTTGACTCTTCATGGGATCCATCCTAGCTACTACAGTTACCACCTTATCGTCAGGTTTAAGACCGTATTTATCCCTTACCTTTTCAACCTCTCCTTTCCCCGGTTTCTTATATAACGACGTGTCTATGTAGGGATATATCTGTTTAACCTTTGTTCTGGCTCCTGCTCTTAACAACCCCTCTAAGTCCCTCTTCGTACTGACTATCACGTAGTCAAAGCCCTCAAAGGACTTTACAATGAAATCCCTGATCTTTCTAGAGAGGATCTCTGGTATGAAGGGTATGTGATACCAGAGCACAGCTGGAGCAGAGGGGCCTATAATCCCTCCTACTAAGAGCTGTTGAAAATCGTTGATGAAGTAAATGTCAGTGTCCTTATAAAATTGTAGAAGTTTCTTAGCGGATAGCCAGTTATAATCGGCATACGAGATGTAGTGGAAGGGTTGAATTTCGTACTTAGTCAGACCGTGGGACTCGTTGTATATCCCCTCTTTGAACTCCGTGTAACCTTTAAGTGTCTCCGGTTGGACGTCGATGAAATAAAACTCCTTACGGTTGTAAATAACCTCCGGAGGGTAGCCAGGACCTAGAGACACCCATCTAGCTTTTGAAAACTTATCTAATATCGCCATCATCATCTTGGCAACTCCGCCAACAGATATGTAGTAATCAGAGCTGTCTATGGCCGATAAGTCTATGGGCAACTCAAGGTAACCGTACTTCTCAACGAGGTCTCGGTAGGTCTGTCTGAACCTTATGGGAGGAGTTTGAGTATTAATTGCTACTGAAACCATGGCGTAATAAGTAATATTAGCTATCATTTTTAAAAAAGTAAGCTCAGATTATGATACCATGAATTACACATTCCTATCTAACGGATTAACATCGGCCCTTGAGGTAAACGGAAGTATCGAGTGGTTTCCCATACCTCGTTATGATTCACCTTCAGTTTTCACCAAAATTCTTGATAGCGAAAAAGGTGGTTACTTTTTACTTACCCCTTTATCAAACGAGTACAAAGTGCAACAAGAGTACTTAGGTTATTCACTAGTAGTTAAGACCTCTTTCAAGACTACTTCGGGAGAGGCGAAAGTAATAGACTTTCTTCCCCTCTCCTTACCTGCGATCATAAGACTTTACGATAGTGAAGTGGAGTTGAGAGCCGTCGTCAGACCCGTTTTCAATTACGGTTTAATTAATGCTGGAACTGAAATAGTTGAGGACAAAGGCGTTGTCTACAAAAACCCTTTGTCGAAGGAAGGCTTAGAGCTCCTAATATACGGGAACTTTGAAATAAAATCCCCTTACGAGATCACTATTAAGCCTGGAAGGGGATACCTCTACTTACTCTATTCAAAAGATTTGAGATACGGACTCTTTAGCCAAAAAGGCTTTGTGTATTCTATGCCTTACGAAGCCTTCTCGAAACTGATAAGCTATACGGAAAAGGAACTGTCCAGAGCGAGAAAAGTGAACGTTCTGAGAGATATGTACTACCGCTCCCTATCAGTGATTCTAGGAATGTACTATAAGCCTTCGGGAGGAATTATAGCATCTCCTACGTCTTCAATCCCAGAAATAGTCGGAGAGAGCAGAAACTGGGACTATAGGTTCGTCTGGGTCAGGGACTCCTCTTACGCTGTAGAGGCTCTAGTTAAGGCTGGGTTAACTAACTATGCTAGGAGGACATTAGACTTCTTAATTAGTGTTTTAGATCCCTCCTCAAAGAGCTTCGATCATCCATTTTATACAATTGACGGTACACCACCTCCAGCTGAGGAAACTCTTGATTGGCTAAGCGGATTCCTCAATAGTAAACCCGTTAGGATCGGCAACGCGGCTTATTTACAAATACAAATGGACGTGGAAGGAGCGTTTATGAACGCCTTGTACACGTATTATAAGGAGACTGAAGATGATGATTATGTTGATAGGAACTTCTGGGCTATTGAGTCAATAGCGTCTTGGGTTAAATCCTCGTGGAGAGAACCGAGTACCGACATATGGGAAGAAAGGGGAGTGACAAGACATTACACCCATACTAAAGTCATGAGTTGGGTGTCGATGGATAGGGCTTCAAAACTGGCTTCAGCACTCGGTTATAGCGAGCTGGCTGAAGAATGGAAGAACATAGCTAATGAAATAAGAGAGGATGTAATGAGGAACGGAGTGAAAGACGGGTCTTTTATAAGGTATTATGGTGGAGATGAAATAGATGCCGCACTCTTAACGTTACCTCTCTACGATTTCATAAAAGCTGAAGATAAAGTGTTTCTGAACACACTAGATAGAATAGAAAAGGAGTTGAAAGTGGGGGAAGGTTTATATTTAAGGTACAGAAAGGACTTCATGGGCTTTACCGTAAATCCCTTTACGTTAGTGACTCTGTGGATGGCGAGAGTTTACGTAAGGTTAAACCAAGAGGGTAAGGCATTGGAGTTATTGGATAGAATTAGGCAATGCTCCTCCCCTCTGGGCTTAATAGGTGAACATATAGACCCAAAGACGTGTGAGGCAAGGGGTAATTTCCCCCACTTGTTCCCGCACTCTGGGGTAGTAATGACAATAGTTGAACTGGAGGAGAAGCAGAATGAAAAACAGCAGAATGTTCCAATTGATCAATGAGGCGATCGAGGAGATAGAAAAATTCAGATCTTGTGAAAGTGCATATTATATTCTGAAGTACTTGGCTAATAGTCGGGATAACTTGTGCGAAGAAGAGGAAGTTGATTACGATATAACGATAGACAACTTAATTTTCTTAGCTATGAACGGGAAACGTACGGAGAAAAAATATAAGTTATACGTGAACGCTTTTTTCATATACGATATGATATCTTCTTCTCTCGCAGTTCAGAACCCCCTATTCACGTTTAGATGGGGAAAGTTGTATTTCATTTACAGCTCTAGAATTAAGTCTCACTTGAACGCTCTGGTTAAGAATAAATTTCTATATTTAACTAGGAGTCAAGTTAGACTTACTCAGAGAGGAGAAGAAGAGATGGAAGGAGTTAAAACACTAATCAGTAAAGACTATTTAAGAAAGATAAATGAGAAGTTGAAGGAAATCGATAAGATGAAGTTGAAAGATTTGAAAATATATACTAAGAATTATCTATTTACAAAAAGTTGAGAACTATTTCATTGATTTCAGTTTAGTGGAAAAGTCTCGCTTCGTAGTAATTATCTGCTCTATTAAGTGAAAAATAGAAAATGACTTCATATTGGGTTAAATAATTTGCAAAGATAAATTAAACAATGCTTACTTACAGCAGTTATGGGACTTTAACGTAACTTAAAGATTTTCATTAGCCCAGGCGGTCCACCTAAATAACGTTCAACGAACCTGAGGAACGCCTCCACGCTCCTCAGGTTAAGAGCCCCCACC
>NZ_JBBHKU010000036.1:0-6566 GCF_037389295.1 Stygiolobus sp. RP850M
AGGGTTACCTCACGATCTTCACCATCATGGTCAACGTCGTCAGGGAGCTGGTGGGGGCTCTTAACCTGAGGAGCGTGGAGGCGTTCCTCAGGTTCGTTGAACGTTATTTAGGTGGACCGCCGGGGCTGATGAAAATCTTTAAGTTACGTTAAAGTCCCATAACTGCTGCACGTCCTTTAAATTCATATGAAAACGTATTCTCAATAACTTATAAAGATTACGAAAATAGAATAAAGAGAAGTAAATTAACTATATATCCATATATAGTATAAATCGATAACCTACTAATTCGTTAGGTGCTTTCCTTATCTTCTCATCACTTGCGAGGTTAGTTAGAACACTATGTATTTCCTTAATGTCCATTGGGCTCTTCTTAAGGAGGTCAATAATAATGTTCTTCAATTCGTCCTCCTCTGGCGCCATCATCACTACTAACTCATCGTCGTCATAAACTACTTCTAGTTTTGACTCAATGCCCCTCTTACCCAGCTTAATGAACTGAGGAAGGAGTAGCTTGTAAGTATACCTCCCTTCCCTTATGGGACTAAAAAAGGACTAAAGCCCCTTTCCTTACTTTCTCAGTTCCCTACTCCCAATTCCTTCAAATGAGGTAAACTCTTAGCTACTTGATTGACTACCAGATGAGATCCGAATCGGTGGTGGGAGCTATAAGGAGGAAACTCTAGCTGGCGAGGAGGAAGTCAGTTTTATACCCGTTATTAACACATGGTAAATATCGTAAAGTGGATAAGTAAAGTAATGAGTTATCGCGTAACAGCGTCTTTCCATATTCTCTAGATGGATCGTGCATAATATCAGGGTGAATATTTTTATATTAGTCAGACTTATTTAATAATGTGAAGACCAAAGTACGTGTAGGCAGAAAATTGACTATTCATATTCCAAAAGCGATAGCAGAGGAGCTAAACATAAAAGATGGTGATATACTGTCTTTGAGGGTGAAGGACAATAAGATAATTTTAGAGCAAGACAACGCAATATTACTTTCATTAAAAGGTAAGAAATTTGCTAAAATGTCGGTAGAAGAAATAGAAAAAATTAGTGAAGAGGAGCAAAATAAGCATGAAAATCCTAATTGACACCAGCTTCATATTACCGCCTTTAGGTATAGATGTGGGGGAAAGCGTACTAAATATAATTAAGGAATTCGATAAGCACGAAATATACTTTACCGAATTGTCCCTAATTGAAGCGATGTGGGTAATTAGAAGGTTATTAAAAGAGGGCACTAAGGTTGATTTTAAAATTGTAAAAACGGGTTTGAAGAGCGTAATTAAAACGTATCGTCTATTAAGAATACCTATTTCAGCGTATATTAATGCTGTAAATGATAGGAGACATAGCGACTTAATAGATATGATAATTTATTATACTGCAAAGGCTTACAACTTGAAGTTGCTCACTTTAGATAAAAAACTAAAGGAAATAGATAACGAGAATATAGTAATAAATAAATTGGATATGTAAAGATTGAACCTTATTTTACTATTTGAATAAGGGAAGGTTTGAAATCGCTTACGGTCTATTTCTGTTAGTCTCTGGAATTCTTTCACTACCCTCAAGCTACTTAGATACGTTAATGTTATCATTTTACCCGGTCTTACCTTTTATAATTCAAGCCGTAGCGAGTATAATAGGTTTAGTTTTCCTCTTAATGTTTCCCCATTAAAAGTTCTGAAGGGCAATAAATTTCATCGTTCTAAACAATCCACGAGAATTCCAGTAAATGCTGTAAATAATTGTAAACTAGCGAGTCTTACCAGTTTTCCAGTTACAATTTTCAGTTCTTAAGATTTATTCGAAAAATTTTAAAAATTATCAAAAAGCTAAGTAACTACATTTCCATTTCACCTTCAATATACTCGAACTCATCGAGACTTTTATGCTTAGGTTCTTTTAAGAACATGGTTACTAATGCACCCATTAATGAAATCACGCCCAATAATATCATTGTAAACTGCAAACCTTGGGATTGAAGTATAATAGGTACTAATAGTGTCGTAGTTATAACACCGGTCCTACCAGCCATTACCGTAATAGCTGAGGTCACTCCCCTTATCAAAGTAGGGAATAATTCTATCCCCCAAAACCCTACCACTGTCCCTGGACCTATTTGAGACATAATGTTGCTTAGCCCGAGTAATGACAGAGCTACTAAGGCTGTGGATTTCAATCCATATAGAGCAAACAATATTGTTGCTATACCCATTCCCGTAAATCCTACGGCTTGCACAAACTTCCTGCCTAGCTTGTCGTTTGTGAAGAATGATATAACATTACCCGGAATAGCGAATGCTAGTAGAACTATCAACTCGAAAATTATCCCGTTAACTCCTATACTTTGAGCTATCACGTTAGGCCCGAAGAATACGCCTGCGTAAGCTGCAATATCAAAAATGTACCATGTCAATGCAGCTAATAGTAAAGTAAGCCAAATCTTACTCCATTCCACTTTTACGTTAGGAGTCTGATCTACTTTTATTCCATATTTTTCTTGGAGTTCCTTGGGATCTTTCTTTATATATAACATATATCGAGGAGTCTCAGGGAATTTTCTCCTAGCGTAAATAACGATTAATGCCGGTATAGCACCAGACGCTAAAACTATTCTCCATGCCAGATCTGGAGGTAGAGAGTTAGCTACAGCTAAAGTCATGAGTGTTGAGCCCAGAGCACCCACGTTCCACATTAGACCTCCAGAGATTGCCATTAGTTTTCCTCTGTCCTTTCTATTAGCATATTCTGCGTTCACTAAAGGAGATAATACGTAATCGGCACCGATACCCAGACCCAGTAAAAATCTAACCACAGCTAGCTGAAGGGGAGTTGAAATGAAAGCTTGAGCAAATGCACCTAGTGACATTAGCATCGCGTCTATTCCGTAGAATTTTTTCCTTCCGTGTCTGGCTAAATAACCGAATATTATTGCCCCCAAGAAATTGCCTAGTATTATACTTAGAAATAGTATTTCAGAGGATCCTACAAGTCCTTGACCTAAACTCTTCTCGATCAGCGGAAAGACCAGCGACCCAGCAGTTAGATCATAACCGTCTACAAAAGTCCCCGCACTTGCCACGAGGGTAGTCTTTATGTGAAATGCAGAGAGTCCTTGTTCGTCCCATTCCTTTAGAGGATTTTTCATGTGAAAAATAATAATAAACATATTTATAAGTTTTAGGTATAAAATATCTATACTAATAAATTTACTATATAGCTATTCATAAACGTACAGAGGGATTTCCATCTCGTCTTTCGTTAGACCACCATGGCTCCCCTTATATGTGTGTTCCGTATCGTCCTCCCAGTAGACCACGTTAATACCTTCGTATGGTATTAGTAAGAAGTCTGGAACATTTGTAGTTCCTCCTATAAGTCTTTCTATTTCCTCCCTCTCGTATAACGTACCGTATTTTTTGAGAACTGATAATGGCCTTTTTCCCTTAAACATTAGACTTCTTGCGTCTCCATATGGAGGGAACTCCATTTCCTTCATGAACTCTATATCTTCCCTTAAGTTGACGCTCTTGTTTATAGTTGTGTGCCCATGATCAGATGTAATCAACAAAGTATATTTATCCTTGAACCTCGTGGCCAACAAGTCTAATGACTTCATCACATCTCTTGCAGTAGCAGTTGTAGCTTCATGATATGGGCCGTATTGATGAGATACTGCATCTACGTAAGGTATGTAAAAGAAGATAAACTTTGACGGTTTGTTCTCAAGTAATTCCTTGAATTTATATAATCCGTCCCAGTAAGTATAGTATGGAACTACTTGGAGTTTATTCATCAGACTCTTGGTAGCTACTTGAGGCATAAGGAAGACAGAATCCGTATTTGTAAAGAATGTGTCCAATTCAATACTTTGCTCTCTGAGGGTTTTCATAAGGTTAATAATCCTCCCTTCTTCTCTATTATATATTCTCCAGCCTAAAATACCATGTTCTCCAGGCCTCTTAGCTGTTAGTAAAGTGGCAAATACAGTTACAGTTATAGAAGGGAATATAGACTGTATTTTTATGGGCTCAACGCTAGTTTCTATTCCTCGGGATATGTTCCACCCTAAGCCGTCTACTAGAACGAAAGCTAATTTATCCTTGTGTATTACCCCACCAACATCTCTTTTATCTTCTTTTAGTACAGATCTTACTTCTCTCGATAGATCATACAAGTTCATGGTTTATTTTATTAAACTAGGGTTTTAAGTGTGCAATTAAATCGCATAAATATACCCATATAAACTACATAGTATAAAGGAGTGGTATTCATCCTTGTGCTTTTAGGGAGCTTATCATTAAGTTTTAATTAGTAAGTGTAGGAATTATTTCTTAATATCTCCCCTGAAGTATTGTGATTATGCATTATGTTGATATCAGTAAAGTTTCCTCTTGTCAAGTTAATTTTTCTTCTACAATCTTTTTATCGTAACTCTGAGAGTGTGGAGGTAGTGTCGTCGTTAAGTTATTTATATTTGTATAACGAGTATCACTGACGGGTAGGAAGCCTGTATTTAGGCAAGACGTTTCTTGTCCCTCTTGTGGTAGTCATCACGTTGTTAAGTGTGGTAGGCCTTTGGGTAGGCAGAAGTATTTGTGTAGGGATTGTGGTAAGTACTTCTTGGGTGATGCTAGTTATCGTTCTAGGAAGTTGAGGGAGGAGGCTTTGAAAATACTAATGGTATGAGTATTAGGGCTATTTCTATGCTTAACGTACCTCTTGGTACTGTTTTCACAGCGTTATGGTAGGAAAAAGTATGAGAAGTTGGTTGAGTTGTGGGGTAGGGCTAAGGATTCAGTTAAGGGTAAGGTTGTTGCTAAGGTTGTTGATGAGATGTGGACTTACTTGTACAAGAATGCTAGGGCTTTTTACAAGTGGGTTTTCACTTGTTACGTGTACACGAGGCTGGGAGTTTACCTCGTTTTAGGGGATAGGGGTGAGAGTACTTTCCTTGAGGTCAGAAAGTATTTGCCTGATGAGGGTAGATGGGTGAATGACGATTATAACTTGTTGAAAGACCACACGGTTGTCTAGCTAGTTAACCCCTCTAGTCCTTTCATTTCTCATTAAGGGATAGGCTAATCAGATTCAAGAGAGCAACGAAGGCAGTAAATAGGAGCATTCGCAGCATGATGTACTCCATAACCCTAGTCTTGTCGAAGAGAAGGTTAATCCCAGAATTTGTAGCTTAACGACGACACTATGTCCACACTCAGGAAAGATAATAGAAATTTTTTAACCTTACTTAATGTTGAATACTCTTATTAACTGGGGGGATATCCAGTAACTGGGGGGATACCCTGTTATTCGACCCAAAACCTAAAGAAGACCCGAAGGATTTGTTTGATAGAGAGGCTGAACTCGAGAAGGTTAAAAACGGGCTTAACTATCCAATCACTCTGATCTTAGGAATTAGGAGGAGTGGGAAGTCGTCAATAGTTAAAGTTTTAATGAAGGAAGAGGATGCAATATGGATTTATATAGATTTGAGGAAATATGAGGGGAAGCCTTATTTGAACTATAAAGACTTAGTGCAAGAGCTCGAGAGGATTCTAAATTCGTTCCCAGAAAGACTGAAAAACTTGTTTAAAGGGGTTAAAGGTGTTAGTATTTCTGGTATAGAACTAAGGCTTGGTTGGAGTAAAGAAAATAAGGTTGATATGAGTAACTTGTTTGAGAGGTTGTCAGAGATAAGTGAAAAAGAGGGTAAGAGGGTGGTTATAGTATTTGATGAGTCGCAAGAGTTGAGGAAGTTACGTGGTTATAATTTACTCTATCCTCTTGCTTACGCTTATGATAATTTAAAATTACGTTTTATATTTACGGGGAGTGAAATAGGTATGGTATATAAGTTTTTAAAACTGGGCGATGCTAAGTCACCCTTATATGGTAGAGCTATGACAGAAGTTTACGTAAACCCATTTAATAAAGACCTTGCCATAGAGTTTCTAAGGAGGGGGTTTAAGGAGGCTAATGCAAAGGTAAGTGAGGAAGAGCTAGAAGAAGCTTATAATAATTTAGGAGGTATTCCAGGTTGGCTCACTTATTACGGGTTTTACTATTTGCAGTTTAAGGATCATAAAAGTGCTTTAGAGAAGACTATTTCGGCTGCAGTAGAGTTAATCAAGGAGGAATTTAATAACTTCCTCTCTAATAGGAAGGAGGCAAGGGAAAGATATTATACGATAATGCAGGTTTGTAAGAGGGGTTGTAGATGGAGTGATGTTAAAAGAGCTATTGAGGCTAAGGAGGGAATTAGCGTTGATGACAAAGAGGTAACTAATTTAATAAAAAACCTGGTCGATTCTTCATTTTTAATAAAAGAAGGCGAAATATATAGACCAGCTGATGTCCTAATGACAAACGCTTTTTAGTAACAGCCTTATGGGTTAATTTAAAGATTACTTCCTTCTTTGCTTTGTTGATATCTTCAATTTATTTCATAAGCATGATATGATACACTGAGAATTTTTCAGTAATTAATATTTATTTCAACGTTATTTGCAAGCTCACACCCTAATACCCGGAGCTCTACCAACTAAAGAATT
>NZ_JBBHKU010000037.1:0-10432 GCF_037389295.1 Stygiolobus sp. RP850M
GGTGGGGGCTCTTAACCTGAGGAGCGTGGAGGCGTTCCTCAGGTTCGTTGAACGTTATTTAGGTGGACCGCCTGGGCTAATGAAAATCTTTAAGTTACGTTAAAGTCCCATAACTGCTGTACGTTAGGTAGCAAGAACTTCTCCGAAAACTCCCTTACACTCTGTCTGAGTAATTCATGGTCTTCTGTTATTCCTATTTGAATTTGGTCTAAAGACTTTAGAGGAAACACAATACTATTTTTCTCAAGGTTAAATTAATCTCTTTTGATTTGAGATGATGTAAATTTTTATATTGTGATGTATACCGAGAACTGAATTAAAAGTAGTATTTAGGTTACACCATCTTCTGCCCGAATCTCTCTGCAGTCATCACTGACCTTGTCTTCAGGTTCTCAGCGGTTCCGCAAGCTAACGCGTGAGCCTTTGTTTCCTTAATCTTAACGTTCTTCTTCTTCAAGTTAGTAGCATCTCCGGGAACACTAACGCTCCTTGCTTATTCTTCTGTTAGAGAATTAGAATAAACTCCCCAGTTTAATAAGAAAAATTCTAACTTTATCATTCTCTCAATCACTTTTCTAACTCTGTCCTTAACTGCTGATATTTCAACTGCTATTTCATCGCCTCCTAACTCTTCCATTGCAAAACTGAGAATCTCATCAAGTTGAAAGTAAACCCTCAACAACTTAATTAAGTATTCTAAGTTTCTCTAGTACTGTAAATTTTTACTCTCCATTTTGTCTCACCTGACTGACCAAGCAGTCCACTAGAGACTTCTTTGCTTCGGAGAGCATTTCAAACGCCTTAGGGTCGTAACTCTCAGCTATCTTCATAGCCTCGTTGATGTGGTATAGAGCTTCCAAAAGCTCCAATAACTTATCACCATGGAGATGGACTTGCATAATTCTCAACCCCACGAGGCAATGTCTTCCTCTATTTGCATCATTTCCTGCCTTGCCTTCTTTATCCTTTCCCTTAGCTCCTCCTTAATCATCTGCTCTAAAGTCTTCAAATGCCAGCATTTCTTTCCGAAGCTCCTAGCTTCACAACTGCAAGTAGCTTTGACCGCTTTCAGGCTTAACGGGTCTAAAACAATTCTGCTATAATGGGTTACGTCTCTTCTAGTCCTAGACTGAACATCTGCGGAAATTATTACACCTTCTCCCAGGGTGTAAAAAACATCTAACCTTTTAATCGGAATTTTGGGATTTGTGTGGAAATCGTGTTTGTTCTGTATAAGGTTATACATTACATGATATATAGACTTTTCTGTGTAATGTTAAACGAAACATAGTATACATTTCTTGTATCTTTTTTAACTCCTAGTGCTAATTATTACCTATGGAAAAGAAGCAAATCAAAATAATAGAACCAGAGACTGAGGAGGTTACTATAATTAATAATAGTGAAGAATTGCATAACTTGTTTGAAGAGCTTAAGAAAGAGAGTGATATTATTCATCGTAAACGGATTCCCTCCTAGCGATTCTCCATATGTGAATTTGTTTTTTATCGTCATCGAAAGAAACAAGTATTCGTATATCCCTCCCAACTCTTATCCTATAAACGTCCCTATTTTCGTTGTCTCTCCATCCTTCTAATTTCTTCATATTAAGCTCATTTAGTTTCCTCTTACTAAGCTTATCCAGGACTTCCTCTATTCTTTCCAATTCGTCACGCTGAAAGTCTCTTGCTAATTTCTTCATTTTAATATGGAATACTAATTTCCACTCTTCAGTCATTAGTCCGCACTTTCTTAATTAATTCTTCAATTTCTATAACCCGTTTAGCTACCTCCTTTCCCAATTCCGTTAAACTGATCAGTCTTCTGTAAGGGAAGACGTTTTCCCTTTCCTCTTTTATCAACTTAAGTTCTGTTAATTCCTCTAACGCTCTCTTTATACTTCCGCTATTAGTATCGGTCTTCTCTACTAACTCCCTTATAGTTAAGCCGCGATTTTCCCTCCCTAACACTATTAAGACTCTCTGAGCGACTTCACTCAACGCAAACGGCTTTTCACTTGTCATGCTAAACACTACATGATACTTTCAGTCTACTCTTCATATAATGTTATGTAATTTGTAATGTGAAGCGAGACATAGAAAGATTTAAATAGTGTGTAATGTATAACATTACACGATAAACATGGTCGGAGAAAGAGACCCAAAAGGAATCCCCATGTATAGAATCATCGCTTTTCTAAAGAAAAAGAAAGAAGCAAAAACAATAACTGAAATTAGCGAAGAAGCTGATATACCATACAATGCAGTAAGGGACAATATATACAAATTACTGGCACTAGGAGCGATAGAGGGAATAAAAGAAATGGTATAACTATCCCCTCAAAGCTCAAGGAGAAGGGGAAGGAATTATACGGTAAGGAGGTAGTTGTAATTGTTATCCTACCAGATGATGAGGAGTAAGCTAATTGGTTCTAAGGAAGCGATTGGTAACTTCCAATTCGTGACTATAAATGGTAGGGTTGAGTTTGAGGACGTGGGTAAGGTAGATAGAATTGCTTACTCTCACTCAAAGGCTGTAAAGGCTATGATTAACTTGGCTTTAAGAGGAGTGTTTACCCGTGGTGTAACTCTTCCTTACTTTTAATTACTTCTAATTCCGTCACACACCTCTCCTAAGGGATCATGCACAGTCACCCTTAAATCATTGGGGCTGGTCGAGTGAAACACCAATACCCTCCCATCCACACTTTTATCACTCCCATCCTCGTGAGCAGTGCCCGTCATCAGTTAGGGGGATCTCGGTAAAAGCACATTGTAATACTATATAAACACAACTTGTCAAAACGATATTTAGGAGTAATTAAAATTAACGAGTAGTTACGATGAAGTGTTACAATCTCTCATCTCAGCGTTTTTGCTGAATCATAAAACCCTATACAGTTCGACCTCTCACACAACAAAAGCTTTAAAGTTTAACTTATAACAAAAGTCTCAATAATGAGAGTTATATTTGGAGACTCTAGAAATATGAAAGAAGTTGAGGATAATAGTGTTGGTTTAGTTCTTACTTCTCCTCCATACTATAATGCACCTTTTGACTTTCCAGATCTTTTTCCTTCTTATGCCGATTACTTGAGCTTGTTGAATGGAGTGGGCAAGGAGATTTTTAGGGTCTTAGAGGAAGGTAGGGTCGCGGTTTTCGTTACAGCAGATGTTAGAATAGACGGTGAACTTTATCCTATAGTCGCAGATTTAATAAAAATAATGCAAAGCTTGGGTTTTAAATATCAAGAGAGAATTATCTGGAAAAAACCAGAAGGTTATATCAGGATTAGTAGGAGGAGTGGGGTTCTCATTCAACATCCTTACCCTCTTTATTATTATCCAGATAATGTTTATGAAGATATACTAGTGTTTAAGAAGCCTGGGAAATTTATCCCTAGGAATAAGGAAGAAAGTAAAATAGATGTAAATAAATTTCAAAGGGAGAAATGGTATTTGAGTGTGTGGGAAATAACTAACGTACTGCCTAATAATAAGTATTCGAAGTATACAGCACCGTTTCCAGAAGAGCTAGCTAGGAGAATTATTACGCTTTATTCTTACGTAGGGGATACAGTTCTAGACCCCTTTGCTGGGACTGGAACCACGTTGAAAGTCGCCAATGAATTGAAAAGAAACGCGATAGGCTATGAAATAGACTTAGAATTAAAGGATATAATCTTAGAAAGGATTGGTGTTAATACACTTTTCGGAAAACCGCAGATAGACGTAATTGAGAGAGAAGACGCTAAGAGATTAAGGACTAAGTTAAGGGAAAAAATTGAGGAAAAATTACAAAATAGATGATCTAAATTGATTCACCTTTGCGGTACAATAGAAGGTATTAAATATAAGCCGAAATTCCTATTACCAGTTTTGCAAACTTATTACGATTTATCTGAAGGTATTAAGCATTCTTCTTCTTTTGTATATAAGAGATCTGGTAATGAGTTTGCTGTAAGCTGGTGGGTTTCTCCCAAGAGAACTAGATCTTATCCTTATGCAAGAGTTTATAATACTTTGCAGTTTTCTAAGGGCAAAATAGTTACAATAATACCTATTATGAAAGACGAAGGAGTTGACGGAGACAGGGATTTTATACAATGGGATACAGTTGCCCTTATGAGTTTATTAGGAGTTTATGTTATCATTGGTTATTATGTAAAAGCTAGCAAGAATCCTAAGTATAAAAATAAGGTAACTAGTCAGGAATTTGATTATGAATACCTAGAGAAAAAGTTTGACGAACTCTCCAATTATAGGTCAGATGCGTTACATTGGAACATGAATGAGTTATCAAACTTGAAACAGATAGGAGAGATGGCTTTAGAATCATATAAGAGAATTTCAAGTGAAACAAAAGTAACATTTCATGATTTAGCCTCTGCACGTAAAAGGATAGAAAAGGTCATGTCTGATGTAGAGGCTTTCAAGAATTTCTCTAGAACCTTATCTTTAAAAGCGCAGTATAGAGAAAGCATAACTCGCCAACCTAAAGAAAGAACCTATGGTAATAAAGGAACTATAGATATAAAGAATTATTTAGGCGGAATTTATCACTTTACTGTTGACGAGGTGTTCTTTAACTCTAAGAAAAATAAAGTATGTTTAATCGAAGCTAAGAATACAAAGAATTCTGCTTTACCTTCTGAGGATGACATTAAAGATGGATTATTAAAGATGATATTGTATACGAATCTAAAGGATTTATATTATATCTCTGAGAAACAAGAAAAAATAAAAGTAAACGATTTTACGCCCATGCTCAGGCTTACTACTGAGAAGGAAGTGAATATGAGCAATAAGGATTACACTGTATTAAAATCACTCTTGGAAGAGGCTAAAGAAAATCATTTCGAAATATTATTTAACAATAAAAAAGTAAATAATTTTATAAATAATAACCTAGAGCTTATCGATTTCATATGCTAATTTTTTACTTTTCGATTGACTCTCCTTGCATTATTAGCTTCATATCAAGTATGATAGGGAAAATCTACTCTTGTGATGATGGCTTTCCGCATTTAATAGCTGAAGAAAAAGGAGAAATCCAAGAAATATTAGAGAAATGGAAAGATAAGTGCGTTATTGAAATTTTTGATGAAGATACTAACAGACGTCTTATGATATATGTTTCCTACTTACAAGAAAATTAGTGACTTGTACATCCTAACATCTGACGGAATAAACATAACAATACAAGACATGGACTATCTACAAATAAATTGAATTATGTTGAGATGAAATTTAAAATTCTAAAATAGAGTAAGAAAGGAAGTAGAAATAAGTATATACTCAGTTTTCTAGTCTTGATAGGCATATAGCCTTTGCTTACTTAATAGCATTAAAGGGATTAGAAGTAATTAAAAATAACTAATAGTTACGTAAATGTGTTACAGACAGTAGATTAAAATACATATAGAGTTTTCGGCATCTTGATTTGGAAAAAACGCTTTAACTATAGTTCACATTTTCTTATTATGCACAAAGTAGAATGTAAGGACGTATTCGAAAAATGCGAAAAGACACTTTCCGAAGCAATAACAAATCTGGGTATGGCAATATTTTCCGTTATCGACCACGGTAAGAACGCGGATAGTGTTGGTCTAAAGCTGGGGAGGACGAAGCTAATCGTGTTTGGTAATCCCAATGCTGGGACACTATTAATGCAGGTGAATAGAGAAGTTGGCTATGATTTACCCTTAAGGATTTTAATATGGGAGGAAGGAGGCAGGGTTTTCCTTTCCTTTAAACTGCCGAGTGAGATAGCCAAGGAACACGGGATAGAAAATCTGGAAGTTGTGAAAAAGATGGATGCAGTGTTTAATAAGGTATTAGAAAGTGCGATTGGGTAATACCCCACTGTCACTAAGATCGATATTTATGCTAGGATTTCGCTTTTTTCTCTATGAGGTTCTGCCCTAAATGCGGTTCAGCGATGTTCCCGAAAGGGAGATACTCAATATGTAAGAAGTGTGGATACAGAGAGAAAGGAGTTGAGAAAGTAGTCTTTACAGATAAGTTAGACCATTCTCATGAACGAACGTTGGTTGCTGAAGGACAAAAGATCATGGGAAACGTATCGCTAGTGCTTTGCCCCAAGTGTGGAAATGCTGTGGGCTTCAGGATAGGTAGGAATCTATATAGATGTAGAGCGTGTGGTTATGTATTCAATATGAAATAATTGAAAATACAAAAGTAGATAGAATAAGGAAAATGTCTACATAGGCGGTAATTATCTTCTAGAAATAATTAAAAAATAAGAATACTACAGTGTTAGACTATTTGTCCCAATTCGGCTACGTAGAAAGTCAGCCCTCAGAAACGCAATAAATAACTACGACGTCGACATATTCTACTACTTTCAGCTCGTCTACTTCTGCACAGACTACAGAAACTGTTACTACGAATACTACGCAAACAGCTTTCCCGAGCTCATCTACAGCTAGTGTTAGTTCTTCAACAGCAATTATTACGTCGAGTAACAGTACAACTAAGACACTAGTTACGTCTCCTCAATCACAATCAACATCTACAAAATCAAACAATACTCCGTTAGAAATAGCTACCTTTATAGTAATTCTTTTAGTAACTGGTTTAATTATAATCAGACTCGTGAAAAAAAACAATAGGCAAAAAAGGTAGTAGGTAGAAGGTATTATTCTATATTTTACTTCTTTTTCCTCAAAAAGTCAGATATTGCATGTCTTACATCGTCGAAAAATATATTCTTATGAGGACATGAATTTACGCACTCTCCTATTCCTATACACTTTATTGATTTCATCTCTCCTTTCTTTATGAACTCTCCTCTCATGTCATTAATCCCTACAGGACAAGCGTTTGCACAGTCTACTGTCTTGCAGTTGACACAAACTTGTGGGTCTCTAACTTTCAGCCTGAATAAACCTATTCTACTGATAGCCTGATTGAATATTCCCCAGTAACACCAACCTTGGGTTACACAAGCAAAAGTACCCATGAACGGTATCGATATAAATACTATGTACCACACAATATCGAAGGCTATGAAGTAGATCAAAACAGTTATATCCACTCCCTCCACTGTGAACGATAAAATCCCTTGGTTGCTTAGGTAGGAAATAATAGCTGCGATTAAGACTAGTAGGGATATCGATAAACCTATGATCCTATACCATTCGGGGGGCTTACTCGTAAGTGTTTTTCTCCCTAACCTGGAACTCCTGTTGTAGACCTTGAGGGAATCATAAAAATTACCTTGGTACATTAAAGGTGCAGTACATGTTACAGCGCATACGTTTCTAGAACCGAAAAGGAAACTCAATACTCCGAATATTACATACGTACCGATAATTGCCATCAAGAAGGCGTTAGTGACACCTCCAAGAGTTCCTATTCCCATACTCCACATGTAAGGTATAAATTGCATTTGAGAAGATATAGGTGAGAAATTAGGTAGGTAAATTGAGTATATAGCGTAAGCGAGTATCATCAATATCATCCTAATCCTTACTTCTCTCACCTTCATCTCTAACATTTTCTTAAATGCTAAGAATCCCATTTCTATTCCCATCATTATTAAGAACCATACGCTTCCTAACACAGAACCAACTATGTCTATCCCGTCCCATAAAACGTTCCAAGGTGTGTTCGGACTAAGCCAGGGTAAGGTCAATGAGGAAATGAAACCTTGAATCCCGGGAGAAAATACACCTTCAAGAAAGTCTAAAACAGCACCCATGAAATACTCCATTACGAAGGTGGTGAATATTATTGCAAATGCAACCTTTGCGTTTCTCAGGTAGTTTGCCTTAATGGGGTTCGGTCCCGAGAGAGTCCTATAAATAAACCAGAACATCGCTATGCCCATCGATATGTCGAAAAGGGTCAGTGAGTTTATCAGGAAGTAAACAAACTCGCCAATCATCATTAAGGCGAATATACTCATAAGCTCTATAACGGTGAACGTATCTTGAGTTGCTCTCAGGCGTTGAGAGTATAACGTCTCGTAAATGACTATTGTAGCAGCGATCATTATAAATGCTGAAGCGTAGAACGAGTACAACCCTGCTACTGCAGGGAACCACGGCATCAATAGTAGGGTCGCAATCAAATATTTTCTCAGGGTAGGATCTAAGTCTTTCTTTATTGCTAAAGTAAATACCATCTCGGCGACCATCACCCCCACAAACCAGATGTTATCTATGGCTTGATCAATTGTTGCGGGGCTACCGCTTTGAAGTGTGTAAATTAGAGCCCCCATTACCGCTTCTGACACTACCATAAGGATTGAAAAAGGTATGTAGATTACTTCTTTCCTCTTTATGTCTCCTTTGAAGGTCAAAATAGGATATAAGGCAAAGAACATGTAAGCCCCGTTTATTATTAGAAATAGGAACGCTGACTTGTAGACCAAGTAGAGGTAGCCGCCCAAGTTCATAGTCAACATCATACCTTGTAAATATAGAGAGATCAAGACTCTATTTCTGCTCTTCCATCTCTCAACTTCATATACGGTATAAAAAACTACAACGATCATCGATAATGCAATAAGCAGGGAAAGTAGTAAGGCGTCATTCATCTGTAATCACAAATCATTTACTATGAATACATAATAAAAATTTTGCTTTAATTGTTAAACTTATTTGAATTATAACGAAATTATTATTCTTTCTCCAGAATCACCCATGCACTGAATTTACCCTTCCCTTTCTTTTTCACGTTTGTAAAGAGGGAAAAGAACTCCTCAGGAGAAAGAGACCTAGGATCCTTTCCTACTTTACCTAGCCTGACTGTGACGTAAGCTTTACCGCCTTTCTTCAAAACTCTTTCAATGTCCATAGCCAGTTCCTTATGCAAAACCGTACAACATAATACGTCCTTTGATAGCACGAAATCGACAGATCCCGAAGGGATAATACTCAAGTCCCTGCTAACATAAGTCACAACGTTGTTTATGCCTAGAGACTTCAGTTTTCTTTGTAGTTTCTCAATAGATCTTTTGTCAGAGTCCACAGCGTAGACCGTCCCCTTTTCTCCAACTAGTTTCGCCATAGGAATAGTGTAGAAACCTGGACCTGAACCGTGGTCAAGGACTGTCATACCCTCTTTAATAAACTCTCTTAAAATTGAGTAAGGATTTTCAAACAATCGGCGTAAGGGAGAGGATAGGATAAATGATGGAATATGTCTATCAGGTGTTTCAGTCTGAACCATAATTATATTAAACTCTTTTTCTCAAAATATTTTTTTCTCAAGATTTTATGACACGCGTAATGTAGGAAGTAAAGATGCTCATTATGGGATTGTCTGCGTGCCCCGTTAATTCGCAAAATTGTGGAAGTTAGTATGAGATATGTTTCTTAATTTTCTCGTATAATTCTGTGTTTTTGGTTTTGACCACCTCCTCGTTAATCTTTTTGAGGTTTTCGAGGATTTGTGATGGATCTTTAAGTTCAGAAGTCCCTAAAGGAGTCTCGGCATAAACTTTGCCGTTCTTTACCAATAATCTTACCTTCGAGAACTGACTTCCGATCGCGACCTCGTAGGATACTTCTTCAGCTATAATTAACGAATCGTCTGTCACGGCAATGCTTATCCACGATCCTTGATGACAGAAGCCTAATCCGTCTTTTCTAATTTCTATTCTCTTATACATATAAAGTATTTAATGATTAGAAAATTAAAAAATTTTAATAATTAGTAGTGATTTTAAGGACCGTTAGACGTAGTTAATTTTGTAATCTTGTATAACAGGTAGGACGTGAGTTTAAAGGAAAAAGAAGTGTAGGTTAGACTGCACTCGTCCTTAATAGACAGTGAATTTTTAAGCATTAAGATAATTACAAGGCGATGAAATTTACAAAGAGGTTTAAGGAGGAAGATGAAGTCCACGGAACATATGAACTTTTCAGCGAACTCTTTGTATCCAGACTGGGTAATGTATTGGGGTTCCCAGTACTGGAGGTAAGTCTGACTCACGAGGGTTTAGTAATGGAGTATTTACCTAAAAAGGTCATAAGTCCTTCTGATATTAGAAACCTTGCTCAGCTTAAGAAAGCTCTACCTTTTGAGGAATGGGTTCTGAACATAGACCTCAAACAAGACCACCTAATGGCTGACGAGGAGGATAACGGATATATTATAGACCACGGGCACTCGTTACTTTCTTGGAAACCCCTCTACTACGTCTACGAAATAATAAATAAGCCTGTCACGAGGCACTACATGCTGACGCCTCTAACAAACCTATGGGGATAACGAGTCTAGCGCGTCTCCCACGTCGAAGTCCTTGGCATTAACTTCCTTACCCCTAGGAATCCTAAAGCTCTTCTTGACAACTCCCTTGTAAACACCGTCCCTTATAACATGATAACAAATGCTTGCAAGCTTTCCGGCAAGAGCACAAGTAGCTTGAGTAACACTCTTCCCCCTAGTAATAAGCCTCT
>NZ_JBBHKU010000038.1:0-21159 GCF_037389295.1 Stygiolobus sp. RP850M
AATTAACGCACTCATCTCATTCGGAATGGACCAAATAACAAAAATACAAGCACTATGGCCAATGGTAGAAAAACTAACAAGTGATAAAGCTCTATCCCTCCTACAATCACTCGATGTTGACGCACTACTCGACGCAACAGAAAAACTAATGCCACTAATGCAAAAAATGACAAGTGACAAGGCGCTAAAAATACTACAATCACTCAATGTAGACGCACTACTTGACGCTACAGAAAAACTCCTACCACTAATGCAAAAGATGACAAGTGAAAAAGCACTAAAAGCACTACAAAGTATGGACATAGACGCCTTACTCCAGACTACTGAAAGCCTGATGCCAGTACTCATGAAAACGACAACGATCCTCAATGACATGCAGAAGAAAGGCCAGTTAGATATGCTATTAAACTTGCTTCAGCAGTCAATAGACTTGCTTGATGCTGTACAGAAGGCTGACTTAATTAACGCACTCATCTCATTCGGAATGGACCAAATAACAAAAATACAAGCACTATGGCCAATGGTAGAAAAACTAACAAGTGATAAAGCTCTATCCCTCCTACAATCACTCGATGTTGACGCACTACTCGACGCAACAGAAAAACTAATGCCACTAATGCAAAAAATGACAAGTGACAAGGCGCTAAAAATACTACAATCACTAGACGTAGACTCACTACTCACAGTAGCCGAGAGATCGATCCCATTATTACAAAAACTAACGGGTGAGAAGACCCTCAAACTATTAGAGACGATTGATATTGATGCAACACTTAGTGCTCTAATAGCCCTATCCCCAGTTATAAAACAATTAACGAGCGAAAAAACTGTAAAACTACTCACACAAGTCGATTTCACCTCAATGTTATCGTTGCTTGAAAGGATGGCTGAGTTACAGAAGGCAGGAGTTATCGATAAGATGATGAAGTTATTTGAGGTGTTCGGTGATCCGCAATTCGTGGACGCTATATTAGCTTTAATGCAGAAGATGGGCATAGCAATGAAGAAGTGGGTACAAGAATTACCAAATGTGAAGCCTGTAGGAACGTTCGGATTGGTAGGTGCCTTAGGTAACAAGGACACAAGTTACGCTTTAGGTGCAATGTTGAAACTGGCTGAAGATTTAGGTAAAGTGCTGAGGGAAGGATAAGAGGAGAGATAAAGTCTCTTTAGCTTTTTTTATATTCTCTAGATCTGAGATTGTAGGAGTTTCTAGCTCTTCTTTCTTACCACTGAGACCAACTAGGAAACTCACCATACATTCGGAGGACATCTTCCCATATCCCCCTCCACCATATCCAATAACTTTAGCACTTTTAGCCAACCTTCTTACTTTCAAGCCCAAAAGGTTATACGAATTACACGTCAACTCCAGTGACTTAAGCCCGTCATCCTTATGACCGTCTACCCCAGAGATCACAACAATATAAGACGGGTCATATTCCTCAACTATGTCGAGAATTCTCAACGCTATTTCGAATACATCGTCTCCCGATCTAAGAGGTAACGGAAAATTATAATTAAGCCCCTTTCCCTCTCCCTCTCCCCTCTCCTCAACCCTTCCAGTACCAGGGAAAAACTTGCCGTCGTAAGCAAAGATGTTTAGTTTCAACACGGGCTTATCATACAAATACTCCTGAAGCCCATTACCGTGGTGGGCGTCAACGTCTATTATTGCCACTTTTTCCTTTCTTTTAAGTAGTTGAAAAACAAGATAAGCTACGTCGTTTATAGGACAGAAACCCATTGGTCCGGAGTACGTAGCGTGATGGAAACCGCCGAGTGGGACGTAAATAAAATCTATATATGAGGAAAACTTTAACGCAGTCTTCGAGGCACCAAGCACAAGTAATACGTCCTCAAATATACCAGGGTAATGAATAGTGTCCCCTCCATCCAAATATCCAGAATATGGCAAAGCACTGACTTCTTTAAGCCTATTGATGTAATCCTTCGAGTGTATCTCGAGGAGATCGTCTAAGGTAGCTAACTCAGGTTTAATTTCTACGAACTGGAGTTTTCTTCTCGCTATTTCTATGAACCTCCTAATTCTCTCTTTAGAAATATCCCTTATCATGTGGTGAGAAAACGATATGTCCCTGAACCTATCATCCCATATAATACCTAATAATTTCTCCGAGGTCAATTCTATCCCCTAAATCTCCGTTGTATTTTCTAAAAAACCTTATCCTCGGTTTTCCACCGTAGGATAACACAGCTTCAAAAAACGCTTTACCACAGACGGGTTGATTAGCTAGGATCTTAAACGATGCCTTTTGTTCCCACGTTTTGATTAACCCCCTCTTTCCTTCAAAGAGAACTACATTCTTTTTCCTAAAGTTCACGGGTCTGCCTAAATTTATACTGAAAAAGGAGAGTTGACCATTAAAACCGCCTATAATCCCCCCGTAACAAGCATACGGGTAACTGGTGTTAAGTAGTCCTCCACAACAACCCACACCGTGGAGATTACCCGCTGACGCGTAATCTTCTACCTCCACATCGAAATAATTCTCGGTAACTAAAACGACTTTTCCACGTCTCGACTCTTTGTAATCGGACACCTTGCGGAACTTAAATGTTACTCCCTCGATATGGGCGTGTAAAAAGTCTCCTCCAGTGTAAGGGGAGTTAACAAAATACCCTATTACTTGTCCTTCCTTAACTTCCTCTCCCTCATTAATTATTGGCTCTACGTGTAATACCTTAATCTTCTTATCCTTAATCAAGAAAGTGAGCATATAATCGTAATTGGACTTAACGTATTTGTTAGGTCTCCCTATAAAGAATTTTTCGGCTCTAAGGAGCTTTCCATTGAACGGTGAGAAAAAAGTTCTTTGATCCGGTGAACTTAAGTCTATAGCTTTACCCCTAACATGAGAAGGGAAACCGCTTGAGAAAAAACTGATTAAAGACCCCCTTTTTATGTACATTCTACTTTCGTTCTAGCGCTTTTATTACGTTGTCTAGCTTAGACTGCCTTAAAGCTTTAATTGCCATCTCTCTTGACGGATACCAAGGAATGTTTCTGAACTCCATCGTGGGTCTCTCATTAGAATAAGGTCTATTACAGCCTGGACAACCTGAAGTCATAAAAGCTGGTGCTATATCGTCAATACTCAAGTCGGAAGGTATATTGATATCTATCAACCTCTCGTTTTCGTCGAATACAAAGTCGGAATACGTTACGAGATCGTTTTCGATAAGCCATCTTGCAAGCTGTATCCTTCTATACACGTTCACTGGTACGGGTTTTCTCTTCTCCATTAACGTATTTTGTTCTGGGTAAAAGGCGAATAATGTAATCTTTGCCCCTCTTTGATGAGCATACCACATTATATCAACAGCTTCCTTTTCAGTCTCACCTAATCCTATTATCAGATGTATCCCTGCATTTCCTTTACCGAATACTTCTACAGCCTCATCAATACCCTTAAGATACCTATCCCAACTATGCATACTTCTGACTTCCTTCCCTCTGGTCATGTCAAAAACTCTCTTGCTTGCAGCGTCGATTGCTACATCTATCATATCCCCTCCTGCCTTCCTCATCTCCTCCATGTGGTGTTTGAACGTGTAGGTAGGGGTTACTAATTCTGATATTGACAGCTCTATTCCGGCCTCTCTAATTCTCCTCGTGATCTCTATTGAGTCTTGCGCTGCCTTAGGGTGGGCTAACTGCCCCACACATATCCTCTGTAATCCGAACCTAGGATCACCTTGCCTCTCCTTTATCTTCTTTATAACGTCATCTAGTTTCCTTAAAGGCCATTCGACTCTTATCAGTGTTTTGCATTCAGGACCTTGAGATACTTCTCTAGCTTGTCCACAGTAGGCACAGTTAGCCTTACAGCCATCTGGATAATACTGTAAGAGGTTTATTGTTGTGTTTAGAGCATTATGTAAAAAAACACCTGGACTAAAACCTAATACCATATCTGCTCCGAAACTTAGCCTTACCCAATCTGGACTACTTACCATTCTTAACATATCATACCACCCCCAAAATATCAAAAACTACATTCGCACAACATGTATTATTAAAAATAACTTGTCTTTTACTTAACGCATAATTTATAGTCTCCTCCTCTGGGAAGGCTATTCCGTCCAACTCGTAATCTACTGCAAATTTTTCCACCTCCAAATACCTCCTACCTCTGGGTCTTGCACACCCGAGCATGACCGGAATGGAGAAGTTATCTCTTGCCTTCTTCATAACTCGAATCATTTCGTCGGGCTCGGGCTGTCGTAAAGAGAAAGATGAAGAAAGAGGCATGAGCCCGACAACTATAACAGCGTCTGGGTTTACGTACTTTAACATATCCAGAGCGTTTAGCTCGTTTACGACCCCCTTTTTACTTAAGCCTACGATGATATGAGGGACTACCATTAGTCCTGCTTTTTTTAGATACCTAAACGAATTCAAGTAATCGTCAACCGTAAAAGGTTGACCAAGTGTATCCTTTATAGTATCGTCATCAGCGACCATATCAAGTAAAGCTATTTTAACTCCTGCCTCCTTAAACTTTAGAGCTATTTCTTCGCTTTTTACGACTCCAGTATGGGCAATAAAAGTCATTTTATCTTTGTACTTCTGAAGCACGGAAGAGAACTTCCAGATGGGGACTTCTCCCCTACTAGTAGAACCTCCTGAGAGTATAAGCCCCTTGTGCCCTTCACTTAACGATTTTTTGATTTGCATTTCGAGCTTGAGAGGCGAAGATGCGTCCTCCATGCTCTCGAGGATCCTTTTATTACAGTGTTTGCAGTTAAACGCACAAGCGTTTCCAGTTACAGAGACTATCCTCCACCCTTGATCAGAGGACATATACTCGGTTTCATATTTCTTCAGCGCAGGTGCATATAAGAATAGGGGTCTCACTTTTTCAACACCTCGTTAAATAAGGAGATGAGGTCGTTTTCGCTTATTCCGATAATCTTTACACCTTTATACCACTCCCTAATGTTCTCCTCAAGTTCATCCACTCTACTCCACTTAAGTCTGGACTCTAGATCGTAGATTGCCCTTCTGGGTTCTACGAAGAAGTCTCCGGTTAGTAAAACACTTTCAATTATCGACTCACCTGCAAGCTTGGCTTGTAACCTGACTAGCCCACCTGGGAACTTTCTCTCTATAAACTTCACATCCCCACTTAGGGGTTTTCTGAGGTTATATATCCAATCCGGAGAAGAATACTTCAACCTGAATTGTGAAATTAATTTCTTCTCTTCCTCAGTATACTGACCTTCCACCAACTTTACTCCTAACGCTTCGGAGAAGCTATCCTTTGCTATACTTATTAACTCGCTCATTTCGATACTACGTCCCAGTTCCTTTGATACCCATGTTAGTCTCTCTTTGAAATCCTTAGCTAGCTTGTCTTTCAGTTTCTCGGAAGTGAGCCTTAACGTAGATACAAGAGCTTCAGCGTCGAAGTCTAAGAGTATCGTCCCTGTCACTGCAATATATTTACCTATTGAGAATGCACCTATCCCAGATATCTTTTTCCCCTTGACTTCTACGTCATTCTTAGGCCTGAAATTTGCGTCAATCGCTAACTTCTGAAGTGTTTTTATTACTCCTTCAGCGCCTTTCTTTATCGCGTTTTCTGGGGAACCTCCTAATAGCGAACCGTCAGCATAAATCTCCCAGCCCAGTTGGTCTTTTCCCATTATTATAGCTCCTCCACCAGTAGGTCTTCTTCCTATGTCCCAACCTCTTTTTTTCACCTCATTAATATTCACTTCTTGCTCTACCGCCTGATGATAGCCTATAAGCACGGCTGTGGGGTCGAATATAACGAAGCGCAGTATTGGGGGGGCACCATTACTTACTGACTCTAATAACGCCTCTTCGCCAGCAAGTATTAGGTCTTGCGGTCCTCTCTCCACGATGAACCTAAAAGAATCCATGCTTAGGAAAATAACTTTTTTAATTTATTTAAATATTTCTTCAAATAGAAAAAACGGCTATTTATATTGTTCTAAAGTGAAAAGAATTGTAAACCTTTAGCAACCTCCGACTTTAACGTCCTTTAATTCTTTACTGCTACTAGTCTTCTCAATGACCATCGTATATACTCCATCCTTATTGGTGTTCTCCACAATCTTACAATCCATTAACTTAACGGCTTCGGTTATCATGTCCACACATTTTGGATCTTTAAACATTACTTTTACTGCACCTTCTTTCATCCCCATTAGCTTAGCCACGGTTTTCATGAAAGGTTCGGGGCATTCAGCTGAAGTAGCGTCTATTATCTCCATAGTTTGTAAGATTGAGTTAAAAACTTAAAAATATTGTCGAACTAACTAAACCCCATGAAAGTCATTTGTCCGGTTTGTAACAGACTGTTTGAGGCCGAATGCTCTCCTTACAAAGAGACCTATAATGAGATAGCATACTATTTCGACACGGAAATGTGTTTGCTAGCGTTTAGAAGTAGTCCTGAAAAATTTGTATTCAAGTGCCAAGAGAAGAAAGTAGAACCTTAGGCAAAATATTTATAAACATCTGGGAACATTTTTCGAAATCTTCCCTGATATGCTCTACTAGCTGCTGTGTCTCAACAGCCTTATAGACGTATTTTGGTCTACCGCCTTTAGAGGACTGCATTTTTTCCCTGATAATAAATCCAAGTGATACAAGCTTGTTTAGGCTTCTATTAATAGATGCTTTAGACAACTTCAATGACTCTACTAATTCATCCTCTGTAGCTGTCTTCTTTTCGATTACAGCTTGGAGTACTTTGTACTCCGTGTCAGATATGTCGTAACAGAACGATAAAGCGTCAAGTAACTTTACTTCTTTGCCCGACGGTAATACTACTTTCTCACTTTCTACTTCCATAATTTAATATCTATTAATAGATATATTTAAATTTTATCAAAAAAACCAAAGTTAACCCCAAATCCCTCTATTAATATCCTCAATCTTAGTGTATAGAGAGATCTGGAAATATCTGAAGACTTCTACAACAAAATTTCTAGCTTGCTCGTCTTGCATTCCTGAGATTTTAGTCAAAAGATCATTTATGAACCTCTGTAAATCGTTATAAGTGGCTTTGTCCATCATACTTTCGTATTGACGAAGATCCAGCACCGACCTTATCTCGTCAACAGTTTTTGCACTCTTTAATTTCTCATAAATAATCATTACGACACCCCTTCCCTGCTTTCCAAAGAGAGCGTCTTCAGGCTTTCTCAACCACCTTGCGTAAGTTGCAGCTAATTTTTTCGCTTCATTCTCAAGCGACATATGTTTAATTCCTCATGGGCTTATTTAAAACATATGGGAAAATCATTACTGTTAATGAGCGGAGGCTTAGACTCTTCCTCCGTAGCCTTCTACCTTTCTAAAAAAGGTATAGATTTTGATTGTATAATATTCAACTACGGGCAGAAATCGGCGAGAATGCAATTAAAAGCCAGTAAAGAGATTTGTAGAAAACTGGACAAGAAGTTAATAAAAATAAACATAAAACACGTAAGGAGACCTTTCGTAGAGGGACTCTGGCTTAAACCCCATGAGCCCATAGTTCACAGAAACCTTGTCATAATTCCAATAGCATTGGCACTAGCAAAAGAAAGGGGATATGAGGAGGTAATACTCGGTACAGTAAAAGAAGACTGTGAATTCGAAAGAGAAAGATTTTACGTGATTAAAAAGCTTAAAGAATTAGCTGAAATTCTCGGCGTAAAGCTCTCTACCCCTTTCGCCGGTTTCCCCAAGTGGTTACTATTGAAAATAGGGATTCAGTCGGGCTTAGATCCACAACTAACTTACTCCTGCCTCTTAGGACACAAATACCACTGCGGACAATGTAGTCAATGCAGGAAGAGGATAGAGGCTTTTAAGATACTCAGGATAAAAGACCCTACGGTTTATCTATCATAGCTTTCTTAACCTCATTAGAATCTCATATAACTTTTCTAAACTATCAGCCATTATATAAGGACTATATCTTGAACAGTCTTGGAATCTTTTAACACAAGCCACTTTTATCCTTGAGTCGAAGAACCTAGCCGATAAAAGGTCTAGGGGTGATGAACCTATCGTCATTGTCTCCATCGGATCCCATCTTGTCATATTAAACAATGCCTTATAGGGGATCTTGCTCGGTTTAGTTATTCCGTCGTCGTTACTTACATAGCTAAAGTTAGCAATGGCTAGACTTTCCATAACCTTCTTAGTCGTCTCTTTGTCGTAAGGGGAAAGAAATACTATTTTATCATTACTAACTTTTTGCCTCAACTTCTCTAAAAAGGGATACCAGTCGGGGAAAACTTCCGTAGTAACCTCTAACCCTTCTATTTTTTCTCCCTTATACTTGCGATACAAGACATCTGTCAAGTCGACTTTGAGAACTACCCCGTCAAGCCATATGACGAAGTTCATAACTTGTATTAATGAAAGTTAATAAGTTAATATTTTTGTTTTTATTTTGGTATGAATATAAACGGTTTTGAGTTCCCCGAAGACCTACTTTATTACCCAGAGGAACATGTGTGGATTAAAGCGGAAGGTGACGTGATTACGGTAGGTATAACGTCTCTAGGACAATATATGGCGGGTAAGATATTCGAAGTGTCTACAAGGAGTAAAGGAGAAAAGGTTAATCCAAGAACAGTAGTGTTCACGTTAGAGTCAGCAAAATGGGTAGGTAAATTCAGGCTTCCAGTTGAGGGAGAGATAGTTGAAGTTAACGAATCTGTTGTAAAAAACCCTGCTCTATTAAACGAAAAGCCATATGATGCTTGGATAATCAAGATCAAGGGAAAGTACGACGAAAAGAAATTTAAGAAATTACGAGAAGTGTCTAAATTATTTGAAGCTGAGACCAGTAGAGTCTCAATTTAGATTTTTTTACGCCGTAAAAATAACGTTTTTTTTTTTATTCTCTTTATGAAGACGTAATTGCAAGGTTGTAGGCAAAAAATGCAAAACGCTCAATAGCTACAAAGTAACTATTGTTTATATGAAACTCGACCCAACGAAACTCGATAGAGAAAAAAGGATAAAAATACTGCAAAAAGCTTCGGAAAAATTAGGAAAAACAGAACTAGCCAAAAAACTAGGAATAAATGTAAGTACGTTATACAGGTATCTCGAAAACGAGATTAATACAGCAGTTATGGGACTTTAACGTAACTTAAAGATTTTCATCAGCCCCGGCGGTCCACCTAAATAACGTTCAACGAACCTGAGGAACGCCTCCACGCTCCTCAGGTTAAGTGCCCCCACCAGCTCCCTGACGACGTTGACCATGATGGTGAAGATCGTGAGGTAACCCTGAAGCCTCTCTCTCCTCCAGAACGAAGAGTCCTCCAGTCCAAGGGCCTTGACGTCCCTGTGGAGCTCCTCGATCTCCCACCTCATTTTCCATGCCTCCTCGATCTCCTCCTCACTGAGCGAGAGATCGGTCGTGTAGAGGTATCTGACGTGTGTCCCGGAGTCACCTTTATATTCCTGGACTAACAATTTTACCGTAATCACTCGGTCTCCCAAGGTCAAGTCGGCGTAGTAGACTCCGGGGGGTATCCCACTCGGAGGTGTCCCTCCACCTCCTCGAGGGTCCCCTGGGCCGACTCAACCCTGAGCTTGGTTGGACTTGAGCTCAGACACCACGTTGTCCTTCACGAGCTTCTCCGACCAGTACCACGAGTCGAAGACTACCCTAGACACGCGGAAGTACCCCTTGAGCACGTCCAATATCTCCCTGGCCATCTCGATCTTGGTCTTGAACTCGTTGACCATCCCCAAATCCAACATCTTCCTCACGGCGTAGGGGAAGGCCCCCACCATGAACGCCCTGCCCGTGGAGAGGTCCACTATGGCGACCGTGAGGAGCTTGACCCTCTCGAACCTCCCGTGGGTGTGGCAGTAGATCCAGTAGTTTCCGTGGGGGCTCACGTCCTTCCCCCGGGAGTACTCCTTGTGGTCCACGGTGTAGTCTATGATGACAACAACCTCACCCTTCGCCAGCCCCGACAGGACCTTCAAGTAGTCCCTCCACGCGTCTTCGAGTTCCCCCAACGCCTCCAGCAGGTTTGCGTAGTCCAACCCGAACGTCTCAGCAGCATTCTTCACGCTGGTCCTCCCACCTAGCAGGACCATCAAGGCGAGTGCCAACCCGACCTTCCTGCTCCTCCCGTTCCTCCTGATCACGCCCAGAACTTGGTTGACCGCCTTGACCAGCTTCTCCTTAGCGTACTCTACCTGTCCCTTCCGCTTTGACATTTTCATCTTTTCAGTGGGACGACGTCTAAAATTAAAAACTTCTCGCTAATACCGACTTCTTAGTATTACCTCCCTAAGATTCTCATAACTGCTGTGATATAATTAACGGTATAAAAATTTTTGCTGAAATTAACAAACTCATCACTGACCCGAAATTTGCAGAATTCGCGAAAACTCTAAAGAAGGAGTGAGAAAAGATGACAGACGCTCTAATAAAATTAATCACAAAGAAGGTAGGAGCAGGAGCGGGGTTAATTTCTGCAATAGCTGTCCTAATCAATTCATTAAATGAAGAAGAACTCGAGGAGTTCATACTGATACTAAAAGAATTTGTTAAAAACATAGAAGAAAAACGAAAAATCAATCAGATTCAAGAGCTTGTGAACTCTCTGTCTGATGAAGAGAAACAGAAACTAAAGGAGTTACTGAGTTAGCCTGGGGATGCTAATGTTGTTTGTAGCAATATAACTACATATTTATCATTACAACTATTATTTCTAACGAGATAATATACGAAAAAAGATAGAAAAAGATTTTTAAATACATTTTCTAAATCTTTTAATGTGGTTTGCGAGAGGTGGACTTTCAGATTTTTAGTTAAAAATGAGATGGATAGAAAAGAGTTCATAGGATGGTTAAAAAGGAATTTCCCTCAATCGAAACTTCTAAGGCTTATTCTTGAAAAATTAGAGTTAATGAATGAAGATCCATTCAAGTATGCTAGGGAGAAACTCGGAACAGATAAATACGGGAACCCAATGTTCTCCATTGAGGTTACTGGAGATATAAGGATACTTTACAGCGTTGATTCAAAAAACTGTATAGTATTCATTTGGGAGATTGGGTCTCATAAGAAGGTCTACGGACGTTAGCCTTTTCTTTTTCTTCAATTTCTTTAATGGCCTCCTCAAATACTTCCCTTACTTCACTAAAGTCACTGAATTCAACAAAAGTGTCTTCCCCTTTCTTCACAGTCTTCATATATATAAACTTCTCACAGAGGTTATTAAAATAATGTGCTAATAGAGTTTCTTCTTATCGAATTTTGAAAAATTGTTATGTAAGCAGTATAAGCGCATATATGGGAACCCGCCTTTCTATTCTCATTAGAAAAAATGTATAAACTCCCCAGTTTACTGAGGAAAAAATTCTATTTAACCTTCCTCTCCAACTCCTCTACCCTCCTCTTCAATTCTTGCAGTTCCTTAACTATTTCTTCTAAACTCGTTCTATTTCCTTCCTTTTCCTTCATATAACACTCAAAAGCGTCCTTCAGCACTTCATAAACGCTTACTTTCCTTTTCTCAGCCTCATCAACTATCTTCTTCCACAACTCTTCATCTGGGAAATATACTGATTTATAGCCGGGTCTGGGCATTTTACCTCAATATACTTTATTGTACTTGAATATAAAAACCCTATTGTACCACAATGTACCAAAGATAAAATATGTGAAAGTACAATATGGTATATGGCGGGGTCAGATGATGAGGCACGGCGGGCTGACGCATGATGAGCCCGTTACGAGCTGACCACGCCTTATACTTTACTGTACTTTAAAGCTAATAACTTTAACCTTGTGTGGATCCCGCATTTTTTACTTGCAGCAGCAAGCTCTGACGATGATGGAGTTAGTATAAACAAAATGTTAATCGTAGGGGGTCTCGGGGTTAGAAAATTGATTTTTTGACCTTGGTAAGGTATTTAACATTTTATTAATCTTATAAAACGTATGAGCGAAATTAAGGAAAAGATGACGTTAGCACAACTAATTCTCGTCTATCTAAGCAACAGGGGTTGTCTCATCCTTGAAGAACTCGAAAGATACACAAACTCAAAGAGAAACGTCTTACTTGTGACTTTAACCCGTTTACATCAACGCGGACTTATTTATCGAAAGTGACGAAAGTTTGGCGGACGACGATACAGAGAATACTGTTTGAAGCATAGAGACGAAATATTGTGAGCAAAGTAATTACAGGTGTCTCCTAATTTACAACACTGGCGGTAGTCATTTTGTATATAGCATTTGATTTATACTTTTTTCTAGGTGCAAGGTAATAACGAGCAAATAAGAAACGTAAATGCGAGGCTACGTGTCCAGTAGAGTCGTGAGATGAAGATAATTTTTATCAATTTTTGACTTAAATTACTTTTCCTTTATCTAAAGCAAAACATTTTTATTATTTCCACCAGAGATAGTAAAGAGGGTCTTAAATGGCAAATGTTTCGAACTGTGAGTTACCTGAGAACCTACTTTATTATATTGAAGGGAAAAACACCGTATGGGCTAAACAAGAAGGAACAGACACAATTGTTGTAGGTATAACCGACATTGCCCAGACCATGGCAGGAAAAGTAGTGAAAGTCAGGCTAAAGAAGAAGGGCACCAAAATTGAAAAAGGTAAACCAGTTGCTACTATGGAGAGCGGAAAGTGGGCCGGTCCAGTACCAGCTCCAGTATCCGGAGAGATCATAGACGTAAACCAAGAAGTTGAGAAGAGTCCAGTGATCGTTAATCAAGATCCTTACGGCAAAGGTTGGCTAGTTAAGATGAAGATAAATAATCCTGAGGAGTTAAAACAGTTAGTTACCGGCTCTGCTGCTGTAAGCAAACTAACTGAGTTGATAAACTCCGAAAAATTGCAGTGCAAGAGGCTGTGAAATGAGTTGGAGGTTCATAGTATTACCTCCCCAAGACGGCTACCACATGGTTACGTCCTTTGTCTCGGTAGCTGATTACGTCTCTAGGGGAGGAAAAGATACACTCCTTGTTTTTTATGCCGATAAACCCTTCGTAAATGTTGGAGTTCATCAGGAAGTATGGTTAGAAGTTAACCTTGAGTTCACTAAGAAGATGGAAATACCAGTAATAAGGAGAGACCTTGGAGGAGGCACAGTAGTAATAACACCCGGTGAGCACGACTATTTTGTAGTAGTGAGAGCTGAAGAAGCACCGAGTACGCCAAAAGCTCTCTACGAAAAATATCTAACACCCGTAGTGAACGTATTAAGGTCTTATGGTATAAAGGCTGAGTTAAAAGATCAGGATATTGTTGTAAATGGAAAAAAGATAAGCGGGAACGGTGCTATGACTTACGATAAGGCGGTAGTAGTCACTGGCAATATATTGCTACACCTCGATGTAGACCTGATCAGCAAGTGCGTAAAAGTGCCCTCAGAAAAATTCAGGGATAAGATGGCAAAGGAAATGAGCGAATGGCTGACTAGTATAGAGAAGGAAATCGGTTATATTCCTCCAAGGGATGAGATAAATAAGAGGTTAAAAGAGGAGTTCGAAAAATGGCTTAACATAAAATTCGAAGACGCTACTTTGACACCTGAGGAAATACAGTTATGGGAAAAACTTGCAAGAGAAAAGATGAACGAGGAGTGGATATACTACAAGGACAATAGACATCCAGAGCTTAAGACCGAAAGATGTGTTAAGATAAACAACACTGTAGCTCTCTGTCACGTAGACTATAAGGCAAGGAAACTGATCAGGTTAACAGTAAAAATAGTGAACAAGAAGATAGATGAAATATCGATATCTGGAGATTTCTTCGTCATGTCACCTAAAGGGTTCATTGAGGAGTTAGAGGATAAGCTCAAGGGTGTGGAAGTGACCAAATATCAAGAGGTAATAAGGAAAATGTTTGAGGAGAAAAAACCAGCAATTTTCGGGTTTACAAGCGACGACCTAATAAACGCAATGGAGGAACTAATTAGAAAACCTGAAGTCCAAGAAGTAATATGATTAAAAAAGATTAAAAATTAAATTGACATAACAGCTAATAATTCTCTTTCACTTAGACTTCCCAAGAGAGAAACGGGATCTATAACTGGTAAGAAGCCTATGTTTTTTTCAGCCATTAAGAGCCTTGCTGTTTCCGCACTGGAGTCGGGAGTAACTTTGTAAACGGTTATTGACATAAAATCGTAAGCTTTCACTCCCTTCAATGTTTTCTTAGCTAGTAATGCCCTAGCTATATCCTTAGCGGAGATCACTCCTACGGGTTTTTTACCGTCCACTACCACAGCGTGTCTCTTCCAGTAGGATTTCATGACCTCTACTATCTCCGATAACTCACTATCTGGTGTAGCGATTATTGGGTCGACATTCATTATGTCCCCCACTTTTGCGTTAGACTCAACTTTACAATGCCTGATTAGATCCCTCTCAGTGACTATTCCCTCTATTCTAGCACCATCTCCAACTACTAACGAGCCTACACCTTCGGACGTAACTATCCTGCAAGCCTCTTTTATCGGAGAAGTAGGTGTAATAAAAAGGAGGTCTCTTGACATTATTTTTTCGACGGGGGTCTTTAGATCTTTCCAGCTATATATTAAATCCCTAATTGTTATTATTCCGTCCTCGTCAACCAGTAACCTCCTTATGTTATTTTCAAGCATTATTTGAAGAGCTTTTTCAGTAGTCGTATCCTTCGAAACCTTGAATACCGAAGTAGTCATTATGTCTTTTACTAACATCATTTAGCCCTCTGTGGGTTCACACCATGAGCCCTAAAACACTCCTCTACTGTAATGTACTTCCACATAGCCTCCGGTTTATAACACTCCATTGCAGGATTTTCTTCTTCAACCTTTTCTTGCGTAACCATCATAGCCATCAATCATAAATTATATTAAAAAAGAAAAAAATTTTACTCCTATGAAAGTAAAAGTTGGAAATCTTGAATTAGAGATCGTTGGAGAGATAGACATAGGAGGAAAGACTTACAAGGTAGTAGAGGTACCTGATTCTTCCGAATACAAGGGGTTTCCCCCTTCTTGGGAAACAGTGAAAAAAGCTATGCTAACATGGAGACCTTACTTCCGTGGAAAGATGATTGAGGAAGAAGGGAGGCTAATCCCTGTAATTGATGATTACGTGTTATATATGTCAAAAAGAATGTATGAACTCTTGGTAAATATTTACTATACATTTAAGGTCAATAAACCGCCCCTTGAGGTAAATATAAGCACCGTAATAACACAAGAAATTGAGAAGCAGGAAGAAGCACTCGGCAGAACCTTAACCCCTGAGGAAAAAACTCAAATGTACTTAGACTACTCGATCGACCTTGCTATACTTAAGGACTTGGGGATCCTATCATGATGACCTTTACAGCTGAAGGGGAGCTAGAAGGAGACCACGTGAAAATTACCAGCGATAACACAGAGCTGAAAATAGGGCTTTTAGGCTCAGATTATCCAACGCCTGAGGAGATATTGCTATCATCAGCATTATCTTGTTTAATGTTAACAGTATACTATATAGCAAGGGAGAAAAACCTAAAGCTCAATAGTTTAAAGGGGTATATAGAAGGAACTTTAGATCCTAAAGGCTTTCAAGGAGATCCTAATATTCCTCCGGGCTTCTTGGAGATAAATTACGAAATAGAAGTTAGTGCCGAAAATAAGGAATTATTACAGAAAGTCTTAGATGAATCAGAGAGGAGGTGTCCTCTAAAAGATACTCTCACCAGAAGCATTAAAGTCAATGTTAAATGGAAAATAATTTAAATCTTTTTTAATAAAATCAATTTGTGATACGAAATGTCAGAGGAACTCATGAAGCCTGGGGAGAGGCAATTTAACGACATGAAACCTTACATTATGGATTTAATAGACAATCTTAATACTCTTCTGGCCGAGAACGAAGCATTACTAAGCCAGAAGGGAATAGCCATGAAACTTAGTGTAGTATTGTCGATAATGACGTTACACAGATACTATCCTCAAGTCTTCATGAAAGAGGTTTGGGATCAACTACTACAGTTAGTAGATCAGATGAAATCAATGCCTGAATTATCAGACAAATTAAAAGATATATTAGCAGACATAGAGAAGTTAAATCAGTTAAAGAAGGAAGCTGGGATTTGAATTTATATTGAATCTAGATAAATATTTCTTTTTCACTTCTATATTCTTGCTTCATCTTCTAATCCTTGTAACCCTTTTTAGACTAGTTGTTTAACATATCGACAAAACTTTTTATTCCTAGAATTAATTTACTTACGATGGGTCGTAAATCAATTACGACAAGTCGTAATTTTATAAACTTCCTGAAGTTCTTCGGACCAGCTTGGTTGGTGATGATGGCTGACATGGACGCGAGTAGTACTATTGGCGCTGTAGAGACTGGAATGTCCTACGGTTATAAATTTGTATGGTTCCTCCTTTTGCTTTCCGTGCCTCTTTTCATAATTCAGGAGGTCTCTGGAAGAATAGGCATAGCTACTGGGAAAGGCTTAGGTGAACTGGTAAGAGAGAACTACAATAAAAAGATTTCAATATTCATAGCATTACCCATGTTTTTAACGGACATAATCACGTATATTGTAGAATATATAGGGATAGGTATAGGTATGTCTATGCTAGGAGTACCACTAATTATAGGTATTCCTATAGCATTTATCCTTCACTTGTTGATTATCATAAAGAGAAAATATATAGTGACGGAAAAAATCCTAATAGCCATATCCACTACACTAATATTAGGTTTTGCTTTAACACTAGCCGTCAGAGGAGTAGAACCATCATGCTCTATCTTTTATTTCGAACCTACTCCAAACTATTTCTTTTTTCTGGCTGCTAACGCAGGGGCAGTAATAATGCCGTTCATGTTGTTCTTTCAAGCTTCAGCCACTGCAGAAAAGTTGGCTTCATTGGAAGGTTTTGAGAGGAAACTTGCGCTTAAGTTTATGAGAATAGAGACGATTATCGGTAGCGTAATTACGGAGTTCTTAATGGTAATGGTTGAAATGGCTTCAACTGGGATACCCGATTCTACGAACATTTATTCACCTAGCGACTTAGCTAGGGTGTTTTCCTCGATAGCAGGGTCTTATTCCCCTTATTTCTTCGGGTTAGGCTTACTGGGAGCCGGTTTTCTAGCTTTAGTCGTAATATCTCTAGGGAGTGCATGGGGTACTGCAGAAGCCCTTGGAATTCCTAGAAATAAGTCATATAAGTTATACTTGATAGAAAGTGTTCCGGCACTATTAGTAACTTTACTAGTCCCAAAAGATATGTTAGGAAATGTAGTATTAAACTTGCTCTCACTTTTCGTAATAATCCTTCTAGGTCCCGCCTTAGTTATGGGAATTCTTGCAAATAATCCAAGAATTATGGGAGAATATAAAAACAACTCATTTCAAAACGTGGTCTATTGGAGTAGTATTACCTTTATATTTATACTAGGTCTTCTGTCCCAACTCAGCTAGAGGATCACTTAGCCTTTACCTGCCTATTCTCTTCCATTACTATCTCCCTTCCGCGACTCATCTTACTCAACGGCACTATTTCGAACATTCTAACTACTTCCTCGAGAGACATTCCCTTAGTCTCAGGAACGAACATTATTATGAATACTAATGCAATAATATCTAAAGCTGAGAATATCCTCCTATAGCTACCAATATCGTTATAATCCAATAAAATCTGTTGACTTTCTTGTTGTCTAATACTCTTAAAATATCCGCAATTGAATTATAATTTCCTTTTGACATAGTATAACATTAGTTTAAAACTTTATAAAATCTACTTAATATATAATTTTAATTATGAAAGTATAATCTACTGTGATGATAATTTAAACTCGATTTAAACTATATACCTAATCAACACGGAGACAAACTCGTTTAATGAAGGTCTATTCAGAGGGTCTGGTGATAATGCCCTCCTTAAAATCGCCTGAACATCGGGTTCTGCGTTTATATTTATCCAGTTATATGACAACAATCTTTTTGCGTTATGAACATATGTTAATGCCTCCCTTATTTTTCCTTGATTATAAAGGTCTACTGCATCGCTCAGGACTTTTATATCAGGTCTATTATTATATCCAGTTAATGCCACATACATGGTCATTCCTAAAGAGAACACATCTATTCGGGAATCTGCGCCAATTCCCCTAATCGAGAACTCAAGCTGTTCTGGTGGAGCATATTCCACGGTGATCTGTTTGATCTTTCCCCCTACTCTCACCGCACTACCCAGGTCTCCTAGTTTAATCACTCCTTTTGAACTCTTAAGTAGATTATAAACTTGTTCACCTCCTCCGCTTAATTTTCTAGAAAAGAAAATGTTTTGCGGCTTAATATCCAGATGGACGTAACCTTGAGAGTGAATATAGTTTAAGGCTAAGATTGTTTCTTTTATTATAACGTAAACAATATATTTCCAGTACCTGCTGTTAAATAAGTTGGGGTTTTTCATTAAGTCCATCAGAGTACCTCCCTCTAAGTACTCCATAACGATCATGGGGGGAGAGTTAAGGTAAGCTTCCACGTCACCTTTTTCAATATTTTCAACAACGTTTGAATCTACGTTAATTGCATAAAGTTTTACCAACCTATCGTCTTTGCTCAAATTTATCAAGTTAGACGCTTCAGCCGCAAAGTCTAAGAAGGAGGAAAGTGGGGAATACGAAGTAAAAGTCTGATCAGACATCTTAGGTATCTTTATAGCGTAATATTTTCCATTCAATTCTGCTTTTAATATGTAAGAGTTTCCACCGGTCCCCACTACATCGAGTACCTTGTAGTTGTAAAGGTTTTTGTTTACCCAATAGTTGGGATCCCAGTTCTTTAGGTCTATGGGGATCATATTGATTTTTACCACGTCTGAGGGATTTGCAATACCTTCCCTTATCTCGGGAATTAGGAGAACACCGTTAGGAAGTTTAACGTTTTCTACATACCACTTTACTGGGGAGTCCGAATTAATCTTAATGCTACCTTTAACCAAGTGGGGTTTATCGTTAATGTTAACAATGACTTGGGCATCTGGAGGGTTTATTACAAAAGTTATAGTCTTTAGTATCCTTGGCTTCGTACTTCCCTTCTTACTTCCACTCTTCTTCTTATTTCCGATTTTTGGGTGGCCTATGTAGCTTTTCTCTCGAAGAGGATATAGACTAGCTAAAATGAACAGCCCACTCCAAGTTAGAGGAAAGACTGTATAGTTAATTATCGAAAGTCCAAAAATGCTCCCTAAAAATGCGAGGAATTCTGCAAAAGAGAAAAGTACTGTTATTGCGCTTAGAACTATGGCTCCTTTTAACACACTTTGTGTGGAACTTATGATAACGCCGAGAGCCGGAAATACTAATAGAACGAGCAGGTACGGATTACTATCTAGATCAAGTATAGAGTATAAGACCGTAGACACAACAGCACCTAACAAAATTATCATAGCTGCTCTTCTTAATTCAGTCCTCATCATAAAGAGTGCTGATATAATATCGTCTACAAAAAGCCCTAGGGCAATGAACCTACCGACTAGGAAGGGAGAAATGAATAACATGAAAAGCGAGCCTACAAAACCGGTTATTACCGCAATTACTAAGAAGATAATTGATAGGTCACCGCTATAGTAATATCTTCTCACATTAAATCTTATCGAACTAAACGATAAAATACCTTATTCCAGTGAAGTAGAACTTTTATACATTATAAGTTTAGTTTTAACAAGTTGAAGATCGTATCGTGGAACGTTAATGGCCTGAAGGCAATAACTAGAAAGGGAGCCCTCGAAAAAATTGTAAAAGACTATGACGTGATTCTCCTTCAAGAAATACGCTCTAACGACGTACCTCTAGACCTTCTTATATCTGGATTAAACATTTTAGCCTTTCCTTCAAAGAAGAAGGGATATAGCGGAGTTATGAGCATAAGTAAGCCAAAACCACTATCCGTGATAAAAGGTTTAGGAATAGAGGAATTTGATTCGGAGGGGAGGGTTCTTACGCTAGAGTTCCAAAAATTTTACATAATAAACGCTTATTTTCCGAGAGCAGGAGACGGGCTTGTTAGACTAGATTTTAAGATTAAGTTCGATAACGCTATTGAGAACTACGCACTGAGGCTTAGGGAAAACAGGTCAGTGATCATTTGTGGAGATTTCAATGCAGTTAGAAGTAAGAAGGACTCCAGCTTTTGGGACGAAACTGAGCCTGGCTTAACACCTCAGGAAAGAGAATGGTTGAACAACTTTATTAAAAAGGGTTTCGTGGACTGTGCGGAAAAGACATCAAGAATGGAATATACTTGGAGGAGTTACAAGTTTAAGTGGAAGGCTATGAGAATAGACTACTGCCTTGTGTCTGAAGAACTAGCTCCAAAGATTGTAGATTTTCAAGTCTTAAAAATTGAGGGCTCAGACCACTTACCCATCATGGTCGAATTGTCGGATTAAAATACGAATTTTCTAGAAGTGTAGCCAGATATTTCAAATCGCTTATCAGTAGCGGATCTCTAATTACTTGAAAATCTGTTTGTACCTTGTTAAACAACATCATAACATTAGGATAGTAATTTGAGATTATTTGCACAATTCTGTATAAATCCTCCTTAGTAGTATATGGTAAGTTCAGTTTAACTGCCATAGCGTCAAGTAAGTAAAGTATCGCTGACCAGTAATTATCTATTGCAGCTTGTAGTTGTCCTTGGGTTTCATACATGTTTCCCCTGTTCCACGTATCTTTATACAAAGAGAAAAATTGATTGGTATAATAGTGCTGGGTATTTCTAAATCCTAAATAACCTACTTGAGTAGCAATGCTAACTTTATCAGCGTACTTTTGGATCTTCTCGTATAAGAAATAGATACCTATTAATACGGGAATTGCAGCCACCCACATTATAAATGGATTAGGAACATAAAACAAAGAAGATTCTATTATAGCAGCAAAGAAGAGTTCGACTGGGATGATTATGTATGTAAGCAAAGATCTTTTCCAGTCCCTCCAATTGATTACTGTGTAAGTTCCAGCACCGACTGCTACGGCATATGAAGGGAGTTCAACCGCTGAGTGAGGTAGAAGTAACAAAGAAATTGCTGCCACTATACCCGGTATTCCGTAGTGAGTAGACACTACACTAATTACATATGCAGTATCCGCTATT
>NZ_JBBHKU010000039.1:0-4734 GCF_037389295.1 Stygiolobus sp. RP850M
AGATGGTTCGCAACCTATTTCCTTATCTATAACATCCTTTACTGCCCGGTGTATTTGTTAGATAAGGGGGTGATAATAAATGTAAATATTTCAAATGAGTGAAAATGTTGTCCACACTCCTTTATCACACGGATGCAATTTTAAGAGTTCTTATCGGGGACTCCCTCAGCGAAATCACTGAGGCACAAATTACGCAATTAAATAATTCGACTAACGCGACAGACTCACAGTATTTTAGACACACTAATCATAGATTAACGGCTTTATTCGACGCTTTATGATCCCTTAGAAAGTGCAAGAGATAAAAGAAAAAAAAAAGGAAGGTAAGTTACACAGCAATAAGGCGATCTAGATATTATAAGTTAACTTTGCTACATTTAATTAATGTCCTCAATAAATAACGCAAAATTACTCTGTAAAGGAGCGTTAAAATACTTGAGGATTGCAAAAGAGGCGTTTAATGAAGGATTGCACGACGCTTCCGCTACTAACTGCCAGATATCAGCCGAACTGCTTATAAAATCCGCTTATCTTCTCTTAGGTCACTTGTTCCCACATAAGGAAATTACTCTCAGTACTAGCACAACTGACCAATAATAAAGAAATTGAAAAGTTAGTAAAGGAAAAGAGGAAAGACTTAAACTTGGTTAAGCAGGGCTGAAGGAGAATATTCATTAGTTGATATTGACTCAGAATTTGCGTCCGACTGCTTAGATACGGTCGAAAATTATATTCTTCCACTCATAAAAGATATTTGGGGAGAAAAGTGGTGCTACAAGGGCTAGAGTACATAAAGTACTTAGAAAACAATTGGAGAACAATAGCACAGAGGGTTAAGGAGGTTGCAATAACGTTGGGAAAGGTTGATAAATTGATAGTCTTCGGCTCGGTCGTCAAAGGTGGAGTCACGGGTAGCAGTGATTTAGATATTGCAGTAATCTACAACGAGAAGTTAAGCAGCAAGGAGAAAATAAGGAGGACTTTAGAAATACTCGATAAAGTAGATGAAGAAGTAGAATTAGACATACACATACTTAGTAAGGAAGAAGAAGGATATTTTCTTAAATTGATCGAAGAATACGTAGAAGTGTAATCATTACACAGTGAAACTATTTCGCAATTATTTTAGTTAGAAGCTACTGTGACTTGTCAATTATACGCAACAAGATCTGACACCTCTTCAATCTGGTTTCCAGAGAGCTCATCCGTTTATCCCCAACTTTGTAAATATCTAATCACCCGCATACGTAAAAGTCCGGTGTAGAGTATGCTACTAGAAATTTTTATATGTGACTAGATCAAGTAGTAAATCGTGGAAAGGGTAAAGGTTACCAGAAACTATCAGGTTACAATCCCCGCCTCCATAAGAAACAGGCTAGGCATACATGAGGGAGATATTTTAGAATTTTATGTAGAAGAGGACAGGATAGTAATAAAGAAAGTCTTAACTGTAAGACCGAGAATCAAATTGGGAAGGAAGTTAACTATCGAGGAGATTGAAAGGGACATAGAAAGGGGTTTAAATGAAAGCAGTCATTGACACAAACATCTTAATCTATGACCTAGTAGAAGATTCGGAGTTTCATAAAGAAGCCGAAGAATTATTAGACAGCCTTGAGGAATGGTTAATCCCCTCCTTAGTTATCCATGAGTTTACTTGGTTTCTTAGAGCTAACAACATCGACAACGTAGAGTACGTAAAAAGTTACGTGGCTAATGAAAGGGCTAAAATCCTGTGCGACAATGATGACATTATAGGTAGAGCTTTAGAAATATTAACCAAAGAAAGGTTAAGCTTATCCAGATATAACGACGTTGTAATTTTAGCCCACGCTATAGAAAATAAATTACCTTTAGCTACTAAGGACAAAGCCCTGAAGAGCCTCGCCAAAAGACACGGAGTAGAGGTGGTTTAACGGATTGACAAATTAAAAATGCCCTAAATTCTAGTGGTAGGAGATTCGTTCTATAAGGGATAAGTTAAGCTTTAACGTAGAGTTTCACTAGGTGTCTCCTAGCGTCACTGTCTTGATCCACGCTCTGGAAGTACATAATAACTGACCTTGGATTTTTCCAATAAATACTGTTCTGGTTCAACTACATCATCCGAATGATATTAAAAAAGGATGAGTTAACGAAAGTATTCACGCGGGAAAGTAGGGTTAAAGTGGAGTACTCTTTAACTCAATAAAAGTTAGTCTTCTAGCTAATCGTCAATTATTCTTTTCTCTTTATTAATAACTCAAACGATCTCTTCATAGAACTATTCTAATCCCTTACATCATCCAATTAGAAACTTCAGTTTATATTACAATACTTGAATTTTAGAAATTAGTCAACTGACATTTTTGCAAAAATCTTTATTCATTATAATACTCTACAAGTAATTATGGTCTCAAGTGAGGCTAATGAGCTTATAACCAAGGCTAAGAGATACCTCGAGCCAGCAAAAATATCCTTGGAAAAGGACTATTATTGTGAAGTCTGTTTTCTCTCGAGTTTAGCTTCGGTTCTTTACTTTAAGGGGTTAAGTATAGCTTTGACAGGAAGTTTTCCTACCGTTCACGACTTGAGGATCATACTTAATCATATAAAGACTGTCACGAATGATGAGAGGATTGATCGTTTTGTCAGGGAGAATAGGAGTAAGTTAAAGTCTTTAAGTGACGAGTATCTGGTGTCAAGGTATAATATGAGTATAAGTTACGAGAGAGATGACGCAGAGGAATGCATTAACGTTGCTATTGAGGTGATCAATTTTGCAGAGGGACTTCTTCATAAGGTTAGCTGAGGAAATTAGTCCCGCTTTCGGAAAGGTGGGGTTTGGGCTTCATTGAATTTTCATAAATTTGTATTCAATTCTCAGCCCTTGGGCTTCACCAGAGTCACGGGGCATTGTCCCGTTCATACCCCTCCGCCCCTTTAGCGGGATAACCCCGACCCACCTACTCCCAGTGGAAGTAAAAAAGAGGTGGGGAAACCCGCACATCTTGAGGTATATGTTTAGAGATGCGTTCAATTGCTTATCCAGAAAACGCATTATTAAACAACTCGGTTAAGGAGATTGAGAGAATAGCCCTTGAAGAAGCAGAAAAATAAGCCCGAGTAGCATTTATTGGAAAATCCTTGTAGTCTGAGGGAAGCTTGAAAACTTTTTAAAAACATCCCTAGAACTATCTCGTTTAAATTAGGAAATAGCTTTTTATTATTTATGGTAAATAGTAAATCGTTGACAGCTGATTATGATGAGCACTTTACTAAATAATATAAGTTTTAGGAACTCAGTTAGAGGTTATGTGAAAGTCAGTGATGGTAGTATAATTATTTTGCGTGCAGCAATTGTGGACGTTATACCTTTGCAAATATCTTCGCCTTTTGGTGTGGAATTTAATGTTAATTTTATCGTTGGAATATCTGTGCATCCTTCTGAAGGGGCCCTAAATGAGGTCAAGGATAAACCTATTCTAGAGCCAGGTAAACAAGTTAATGAAGGCTGGATAGAATTGGAAATAGACGATAAAATCTCAGCTTATGAAGAAGTAATTTATAAAGATGCGAAAATTGGTGAATATTTAATTAGACTTGAGATAGAACCAATAATGGCGTCTAAAAATACTCAATTTAAGATGCGACAAGAACCTCTATATACGTTAAGATGGACCCCAAAGATAAGCTGGCACAAAATAGGTGAGAAAACATGACGGAGAATTTCACTATATACTCTAACTTGGAGCCAACACAAATCAGTATTTCCTCTAAGTATATTCCAGTAACCACTACTACTGAGACCTATAGTAATTCTATCCGTAGTATTTTTAATATGATTGATAAGAAAGAAGCTCTTGAAATATTGAAAACTTATATTGATGAGGATTGCGTGAACAGTATCAGTAATTTTATAGATCTAAGGGGTTTAGCATCAATAGTCTTATGGCTGAGTAATACATTTCCAATTAATATTTCTAGCATTAGTATTACAGAAGACGTAGAATCCTCACAACCATTATTCGTAGAAATTCGCATAAACAATTGTGATTGGGAAGAATGGAAGTACCTAGCAAAGTATACTAAAGATACTCTAAATAAAGAAGGTCTAGGTGACATTGCAGGTAAAGTGGTATTAGTATGCAACCAAGCAATGCAAATAAGTTAAAGCCCCATAAACTGTTAAATTATTTTGAGAGTCTTTTGAGCAATAGTTTAGATGAGGTACTTATAAGGAGAATAATTAGCGCTGTGTATTTCTCTTCTCTATTTAACTATTGGTCTATAAAAAATATTTGTAAAGGGAATAAGGGTAAGGGTAACAACAATGATAGTTTTCCTCACACTCAATTTATTCAAGACTTAGCCAGTAGCGGACTCGATCCGCAAATATACCTCTTATATGTTTATCGTGTAGCAGTAGACCATTATACTTTAAACCCGACCGAAGTAACACTAACTAGCCATCCCTATAAAGGTCGCACTCAGAATGTTAAAATAGATGAAAACATACTAAGAAAAATTTTAGAATCAGCAAAAGATGTACTTAGCTTTCTTGATAATTATTAGTTACAAAAGTTTCTAAAATCTTTTCATGACGAAAGCTAATGAGAAGGGAATAAATTATGTACAGCAGTTATGGGACTTTAACGTAACTTAAAGATTTTCATCAGCCCCGGCGGTCCACCTAAATAACGTTCAACGAACCTGAGGAACGCCTCCACGCTCCTCAGGTTAAGAGCCCTCACC
>NZ_JBBHKU010000040.1:0-114461 GCF_037389295.1 Stygiolobus sp. RP850M
GCTGTGCTGTATTACAATAAGCCCTTTGATACTAGTGAGTAAAGCAGGTTTCATCACTTGCGTAAGTAGTGTGGACTATGCTCAATTTTTAAGGAAAACTTTTTATACCGGAAGCTCCCCGACCTGAAAGGGCGAGACTTTCTGCTACCTTTTAAAAGAGTTACAGACTCTAAATTTTGACTAGTAAAAGTATGGGTGGTTTAAGGGCAAACAGTAGGTAGACCCTTGACCTGTTCACTATCCATTCAGTTGGGAAACTTCTCTCCAAGCAAAATCCCTAAAGAATTTCCCTTGCAGGTTCTTCATTATCTCAAAAGCCTTTCGAATTAACTCACTTGTGTCGCAGTATTGATAGGAACTCCCTAACTTAAGCACGTCAACCTATTTTTAAACTCTTGTGGAGTCTAAGTAAACAGTATTTTTAAACTCTTGTGGAGTCTAAGTAAACAGTATTTTTAAACTCTTGTGGAGTCTAAGTAAACAGTATTTTTAAACTCTTGTGGAGTCTAAGTAAACAGTATTTTTAAACTCTTGTGGAGTCTAAATCCACAGAAATGATAGATGAGTACAACCCTTGGTGGATTTCTAAGAAGAGAATGACTGAGGTTGAGATTTATAGAAAATATGAAGAGTCGGAAGTCAAGTGGGTTCCGGACGTTATTGAAAAGGTTAGCTTGTCCCCTTACTCCCTAAACTTCATTTTCGGCCCCAGACAAGTAGGGAAGTCCACTGTGTTAATATTACTTATAAAGAGACTATTAGAGGAGGAGAAAATAAATCCTAAGTCAATTTTCTATTTCACTTGTGATAAATTAGCTGATTATAAGGAGTTGGATGAGGTTTTAGAGGAATATATAAAGTTTAAAAGGGCTAACAACATTTCATCATCGTTCATTTTTTTAGACGAGATAACTTATCCTAAGGAATGGTATAGGGCTTTAAAGAGTAGGATAGATAAGGAAGATTTCAGAAATGATGTCCTAGTTGTTACCGGCTCTTTATCGATGTCAGCGAAGAGGGAAATTGAAACTTTCCCCGGGAGGAGAGGGAAAGGCAAGAATTTACTAATGCTTCCTCTACCTTTTTCTAAATACACGCGGTTGTTTAACGTTGATATACAAAAGGGTGATTTAAACTTCGTCCTTTCAAACTATATGCGAAATATTCAGTTTCTGCATGAACTTAATGACCTACTTGAAAAATACTTGATCACGGGTGGGTTTCCTAACGCTATAAGGGACTACGTAAAATACGGAAAAGTAAGCGAGGGAACAACAAGTGATTTCATATCCACTGTAGTTAGTGATGTAAATAAGTTAATGAGAAGTGAAACTTTCTTCAAACTCGCGATTAAAGGCATAATAGAAAGGACTTCTAGTGATTTCAGTTATCACACTCTCTCAAAGTCATTCGGAGTCGGTACAGTAAAGACTGCGATTAGTTACGTAGAACTTCTACGGAAACTATACTTGCTTAAAGTTTTGAATCAAGTAGACCTACAAGGTAATGTGTTAACTAGGAAAGAAAAGAAATTCTATTTCGTAGACCCCTTCGTATACAGAGCTTTCGCCCTTTGGACGTTAACTAATTTGCCCGAAGAGAGTAAATTAGTTGAAAGTGTAGTAATTTCCCATCTTTCTAGGATTTATGACACTTTTTACACCAAGGCGAAAGGAGAGATAGACGCTGTAATAAAAAAAGAAGGAGAAATGTTGGGATTTGAAGTGAAGTTTGGTAACGTTAAGTCCGAAAAGAAGATTTTGGGGAGGATGAAAAAGGTGTATATTTTGAGTAAGGACAAAGTAGAAGAAAATGTAATACCCGTTTCAATATTCTTAGGAATGCTCGATGTTCCTCAAGCTATTGAATTAAAAGTATTGGTTTGAATGGGGGGTGATACACAAAAATGGGTAGAAGTATGTCAACACGCCTTTATCGCGAAAACTCCGAAGTAAAGGAATGGGGAATCCAGAACATCTCGTCGTCCACTCCTCCAGAGTGTGTTTGTACCTTCCAAGACGGAAAATATCGGCGACGACTTCGCATAAACTTTTCGCACTCCTTGGCATGTTAGAACCTAAAAAAACACTTGCTGGAAAGCTAGCTCCACTTCGTGTTACTTCTAATTTGCTAGTATGACTAAGCCCTTCTGGTATTCCTCCAATATAAATACGCAGTCCCACCTCCTTTTTTATGTGGAAACTAGTAGACCGTGCCTAACCAGAATTGGTTACATTCTTCTAGCCTAAGATAAACCGGAAAAAGGTGAGGCTGACGAGTTTAGGGTAATTTTCAACATAAGCCTTTGTAACCCTCCATGTATTTTGTTTACTTCATGGAGAAAGTTGATGAACATAAGCAAAGACACCATTACATAGCACTATTAGAGAAAGTAATCGAAAATTTTATATTAACATTGGGGGTGTGGGGTGTCCCCCTAAGTAAGGTAGCCGGGCCCGGATTCGAACCGGGGTCCCAGGGGCCAGAGCCCTGGATCCTTGGCCGCTAGACTACCCGGCTAAGATTTAATTTTAAAAAATAATCTAAAAAACCTTTCCATCTAGTGCTCTGTGTAATTAACATAAAAACCCTTCCTAAGTAAGTTATATTACTAAATTTAGAAAACTGTGTAACCGGTGTATTCAACGGCTACTTGTACAGTGGCACTGTCACTTAGGCTAACGCTTACCTGATAAACGGTGCCAGGTTGAGGAGTAAAATCGGATCCTTCGGAAAAGTCAGTGTAACTGTTGTAAGTCCAGCAGATAACGAAATAGGGGAAATGTTACTTGCCGTTACATTGGTTCCTACTATTGACGCAGACACTATTTGTACCTTACCGGTAGAGTGTAAAGTAATAGTAGCTACGTAATAGATTTGACCTTTACTATCAGTAGAACTCAATGCACTTGTTCCTACTTGTGTTACTGTAGGTGTACCGCCTAGTGAACCGAATAAACCGAAAGCAAATCCTACAACTACTAAGGCTATTATAACGCTAGCAATTACTAAGATTAACGCTGTTACAGCACCGCTTAAACCCTTCTTACTTCTCTTGGTAATAGATACTAACTTGTGTCTGTTCGAATTCACGTAGTACTCCAAACAATCTCAAAAATTCGGGAACTTTTATTTCATAATGACTTCAGAAAGCCAATCACCGCCCCAAGAACTTATAATTTAATATTAGAATGAAAGTTATATGAAAAATTCAAAAAAGTAAAAAACTTTCGTTTTACATACAGATCATTTTTGAATTCATTAATTTTCACCTAGTTTTTAAGGTCTTGTTAGCATTAAAGCTTCTATTATTATTTACATTCACCACATCTAGTCATAAAAGATAATTTAGGATTATTCTATAATCTACAGTTGTACATCAGAAAATTAAAAAAGTTCATAATTGACTACAAGAGTGGGATTATTTTATCGTCTCATTATAATACTAATGTGGTAGATTTTGGGAATAAGGTTTTTAAAGTAAGTGTGTAATTTTGATCTTAGCCGGGTAGTCTAGCGGCCAAGGATCCAGGGCTTTGGCCCCTGGGACCCCGGTTCGAATCCGGGCCCGGCTACCTTTGTGGGGGATACCCCCACACCCCCAATGCTAACGTATTTCTCAATTATCTTATCTAAAGGTCCGATGTAACGATGCCTTTGCTTACCGCCTTCGTCCTTCTCTATGGAGTAAACATAATACTTTCCTTTAATCTCTTTTACATAGAATTTAGAATTGACGTAGAAACTAGGCATTCTAAGAATGTTAAGTAAGGCGGGTATAAATACTCATTCTAATAGAACGAATAGCGTGGAGTTGGAAGGAGACGACAAAGATTACTCATTTGTGCGAAAAATTCAAAGCGACTTGAGGAATTCTTCGCTGACTAAAAACTCACGTCCATGGCGACGAATCAGGTAGTAAACGCCCGGCGGGAATTTCCTATTATTGTATATGAAATATTGCCCGTCTCCTTTTTTGACACTGACACCGTTCGACTTTAATTCGCCGTAATTCGTTAGCCATACCCAACCGACGATCTCATAATCGTCGTCGTCCTTAATCATACGTATCACCGGCGGGTCGACGGTCCTATCGACATAACATTCCGCCTTTCGGAGACATTCGCGTTGTTCGGGGTCGTCAGGGTCATAACGTTCGCCGTCACTTAGCGGTGACATATTCGACGCCGTTGATGACGTTGAACGTGACTAGGTCCTTTTGTTTTAATTTCTCGATCACGTCTTCGCCAAACCAACCCGTCAAATCAGTTACGAGAGTCCAACCGTGGTCCTTTAGGTATCGATACGCCTCAGCAACTCGGTTAGTTTCGCCGTCGCCTCTTTGCATTGTGTCTCCGTCATTCCCTGGCACGGCATCTTTTCTATCATTTCCGACGTTAGCGTCATCACGAAATTTGCTATCAGCGACACTGACAAGTTCGCCCTTCTCATCACGGACCTCAACGACGTCCTTATCGATATTGTTGACTAACGCTTTTATCCGTCTTCCGAGAGCCGTTAGACTCCAGGTGAACGTTTTGCCGTCATCTTTCACTCCTTCGACTACGCCTTTCCGCTCTAAGTTTTTCAATACGTTTATCGCGTATTGCTTTGAAAACTTCAACTCGTCGGCTATCTGTGAGGTTTTGAGACCGTTTTCGTCGGGTAACGCCTTTATGAACTCTACATCACGTTCGGTCAGCCCGAGACCGTTATATAAAACGTCCAATTGGAAGTACTGCATTACGAAGTCGAAATCACTATCGTCTACCTCTGTCTTACCGCGGGCTATCGCGGTCACGATAACGAGATTCCTTAACACCTCAGTCGTCCTATTTATCGGCTCTCCGGTGACGCCCATTAAAGGTTTTAAGAACTTCTTAGCACGGTCGAGTAAGTCCGTACTATCGGCAAATTTCGGTCTTGATAGTAGATACGCCATAAAAACGAGACGGTCGACCTCACTTAATTCGCTCTTCTTTCTCGTCCATATCGCCTCAATTACTTTGTCGGCGTCAAGAGATTCCGGGCTTACGTAGACTTTTAGGAAACGGTTAAAAATCTGTTCTCTGTCAACATCAATATTGTCAGCGACAGACGTCGTTATTACCGCCGACTGACCTGGGATACAACGCAAATGTGATTCATAACGCTCATTACCGTTTTCGTCTACGACCTTCTCGGTAACGAGTGTACAAACCTTCTCTTCGGTCATCATCTCGCGTATGTAGTTAATGTTCTGTCTATCGATTTGTTCGACAAAGAGTACTTTCCCGTCAAACGAATCGACATTAAGATAACCGAGAGCGTTCTGAGTCAGTCTCGTACCTGCGATATACATATCAGTACCGTCGATATAACGCGTCACGGTCTTTATCGTAGAACTTTTGCCCGCCCCGGACTTACCGACCAGCATTATGTGAATTCTCGACATTCCCATTACTCTTTCCATTTGCGACGACACGATAGACAGAAACGTCAACAACTTCAGCCTTTCGTAACCGACGATCTCCTTAGTATGCGTTAATATCCACCCGAACGGGTCTCTCTCAATTTCAGCTAACCTATCGGCGTACTTTTCCTTAACGTAGTCGACTAAAGGTACCTCTTCTATTTCGCCGTACTCTCTTCTTAGTTCTGCTAGTTTCGCACTTATCGCCTTTTTCGGTACTTTATAGTCAGTCGCAAACGCGACCTCAGCTATCGCCTCACTGCAGTCGTCAACGCACTCTTTAACGACACCACTGTACCATATCACGAACTTTAGTTTAGCCCTCCTTACGACCTTATCGCCCTCTATTTTCTCTTCTTCACCGATACGGTAGACGTCTATCTTGACTTTGCGACGCCCGTCCTCACTCTCAACCGTCTCTCTCGTTATGAACTCCTCAGCGGAAATTCTGTTTTTCTCAGTTTCACACGATTTAGATTTTTTGGAATCGTCAACTAAAACCCGGGGGGATTCCGGCATTTCCGGCATTTCCGGCGCATTTTTGCCGGTTTTGCCGGTTTTGCCGGATTCTCTTTTGTTTTGAGTTGACGATTTGTATTTGTCGCTTTTTGCTGAGACTTTTTCAACGCGTTGTTTTTTCTCATCTTCAGCGGAATTTTTTGAATTTTCTTTACACCCGAACCTTTCCCAATAGTCTTTCGGCAATAACGGACTCACTCCTTTTCACCCCCTTCATCTTCGCCTTCGTCGGTTTCGTTCTCGCCGAAATACAACGCGTCTTGGTCGTACCCTAGGATTACGACTTTCTTCCCCTTTAGTTCGTCGATATCTGCATCTTTCGGCAAATTCAATATAACGTAGTAATCGCTCAACTCCTTAGCAGTGTACGATTTGCCGTTCGAACGATAGTACCCGTGGAGTGGGATTATCGGGACGCCGTACGAATACTTCGATTCTTTCACTTCGCCCGTGATGATGAAGATCGCTTTGTGTGAAGATAGCCATACGTACTTTACCTTTTTCCGACCGCCGTTTGAGCGGTCGTCATGCTTTTTAACCGACGATTTAGATTTATGATTGAACAGACCCATTCACTTCACCTCTTTTTTCCGATTTGTGACGAGACGGAAAAAACGGATTTAACTTATGAAGAGAGGAGTCCTAACTCCTTCGCCAAGTGCTTTACCGCTATTTTTACTGCATCTGATTCCGAAACGTCGTAGTATTCGGCTATCTTCCTTAATATCGCCTTATCCTCTTCCTTCAACCTGATATAAGCAATCGCCTTACTCGACATTTTGCTATCACCATTATATTTGGAAAATTAGCATCGCTTTTGTGAGCGACCCCGTCTTGAGGGCGAGACTCCCTGGTTGAGCCCACGTCACCCGCATGGGAGACACGGAAAAAATTAGAAAAATTAACGGGCATATAAGCAAAAAATTCGAAAAAGTGGTCGGTATATAAGCTTTCGTGCTAAACATGTGACTTTTTAGTAGTTGTTGTTTAGCTCTAGATTTTAACTTGCGAACCCTCTGATGCGAATCTCTCATAGAATAATGTTTCAAATCTTTGAAAGAGACGCGAGACAAATTCGAAAAACTAACGGGTATATAAGCTTTCGTGCTAAAGTTGTTAGTTTTTAGAAGTAATGATTTCGCTCTAGTTTTCAGTACGCGAGTTTTCAATAACATTTCAGGAGTTACTTTAAAGGGGCTTTGCATTTTTCTCACCCTTCGCGTCAATTATTGTTGATACGTCAATTTTACGACTTCTCAGCTTTTTAAGCAGTGCGTTCGTAAGTTGTCTGTCGCCAAGTAGGATATCGATAATGTCGTCGAAGTATTCGTTAACTATGTCTTCCAGGTCAGCCCTATCGAATTCGACTTCGTCTACCGTGTACTCGTGGTCGTAGTCGTAGTCGTCACATACTACGCTCTTTTCCCAATCGTCATAATAACACATCTCTTCCAGGTCACGGTAATGTATATAGACCGGGACTATCATAGTCTCACCACACGTCGATTACTTCTAACCTTTCGCCTGCTAGTTTCGCTTTCACGGTGAACATTACTTCATCGTCCTCATCGTAAACTTTCACTAAGACCGTGTCGTCGTTGATGATGAAGTAGTTGTAATATTCGTACGCCCTTATACGGTCGCTTAGCATTTCGTCAATCATTTTTTCGACTAAATCCCAATCCGTCTTCATTAGGCTCTTCATAGCTCTCTCACCATCTTGTTCGCGTGGGCGTGAGGAGTTAGATAAAAAATACTACCTTTAACTTGAACCCATTTATCCCCGAATTGGATTTGGGTTTCCGATACCATTCCGATTAATATAGTATCCGGTTTCCGGATATTAAAACTTTTTGGTAACCGGAAGCTTTATATGGATTCCGGATACACTTTAAGATATGGTAAAGCCGTATATCCGCAAAGGCGGAAGAGAAGGTGATGAAACGTATTATCTTAATATCCCACGTGACATAGCGAAAGCGTTAAACATTACGAAAGATGACGATTTTTTATTAAGCGTCGATACTAAGGACGGCGAAATAACGCTTTGTTACAGACGGGTGAAGAAATGAGCGTCGTTTGTCCGATCCGACGACGATAAAAGTTAGCTCTGATGAACCCGCTATACTCATTAAATATAATAGATATAGCAGAAAACTCGGAATCAGGACAGTAAAGCTTATATACCCCTATTTAAGCAATAACGTCTTTTTCTGATGAAGAGAACGTTTTCTGAAAAACCATAAAGTTTATATACACATTATATAAGCTTTTCTATCAATTTTACAATTTTCGAAAGGTCCTCGGGTTAAAATTTGAAAAAATAATAGCAGGACCTCTCAAAATTTCAAAAAGCGATAGTAGTAGGAGTAACCCTACCTCATTACTTCTCACTATATACAGTTGTATATAACCACTCCGCGTACTTCTTATACTCTTTTTTCGCTAAAGCGTATAAGTCCAAATAATGCTTTGTTAGGATATTCCCGGGCGTCCTACCCTCAATAAAGTCTACAATTTCGCCCGGTATATTTAACTCTAGCATTTTTGTGGCCACGAATTTTCTGATGTACTTAGGTGCAATATCTAGTTCACGCATTATCTTCTTTGCGTAATTGTAAGTAATGTTCTGTCTTTGTAACGGCGAAACATGGAAAACATAGAACACGCGTTTTGAGCCCCTTTGCCAATTTAATGTATATATGCATATATTATTTTCACAGATATCGTTTTGTGGGTTATACTCATTTAGGACCTTTATAGCCTCAGTAAACCTTATCCCGCTTTCCAGTAAAAGTTTGAATAACAGTTCTACTTTAGTCCCCTTCACTTTTGTAAGCCATTCCTTAACCTGGTCTACTGACGGTACCTTTAAATCCACGCCCGATTTTTTCGTCTTTATCGCTTTCCACTTCTCTATATCGCCCTTCCACTTATAGTACTTCTTCCACGCTAAGATAGATGCTTTGTTATTAGCGTCTAATTGCTTACGCAAATAATTTACATATTGCTTACAAGTTTCGCGTGAAACTTTCTTTATACAATCGTTATAAAATGCAAATAGTTCAATTTCGGACGGCAAATTTTCATTTGCTTTAGAACGCGTTTTCTCTTCCTTCATTATTCTAACTCCTTTTAATTCTTCATAATTAGCATTGGGGGTCTTAGGGGGTGTCCCCCCTAAATAGGGCTTTGGCCCCTGGGACCCCGGTTCGAATCCGGGCCCGGCTACCTTACTTAGGGGGAACGATCCCCCACTCACTTTACATGTTCGAACAATGCTGGAAATGCTTTTAATTTACAACTCTGATATATATTTTATGTTTGACCAACTCTTACAAATTATTCATTATATCGACCAAGATAGAATAATTGATGCTGCTTCTAAGTTACTTGAAATTGTTAAAGATAAAGACGACGAAGAGCTAATGAAAATAGCTGCCGAATTAGAAAAGGAGATAAAAGAGCTAAGAGAAGAGAAGAGTATATTAGAGGTTGTAAGTCTGACTTACGCGACTGAGTTTAAACACTTACTCGAGGAAATGGAGAACGTGAGAAAGAGGAAGATCAAGTTGCTTTCAATGGAGTTAATAAACAGACTAGGAGGAAACAACTATCTTGTTAAGGAGTTATTGACTCAGAGAAGAGTTGAGGTAAAGCCTCACACATTTATTTGATTATGTATTAATTTCTGAGCGTAATAGTTCACATATCATCTTAACACAAGAATTACTGAAGCGATCATAACTTTACCGGAAAAATTTAACGAGGAGTTATAGCGGACCCGGTGGGATTCGAACCCACGACCACCGGCTGTCTTCCGGCCCTGCTAGGAGGCCGGCGCTCTATCCTGGCTGAGCTACGGGTCCAATCTTATAATCACTTATTCCACTTAAAGGTTTTTCGGATTAGGAGGAAAAGGAACCACATTGATCCCGCTATAACTCACTAACTCGTTCAACAAGTCGTAAACCTTCCCCGCCCTCATGATCACCACGAAGTCGTTCGATACTATCACCTTACCGCTCGCAATCACTTCTATGTCAGCTTTCTTCACTGTAACTGCATCGACTCCTCGGGCTCTCAATTTCCCAGCTAGTTCACCACTCTTACTTATCTGAGCGTCCAAGACTAACTGGAATTTCACCCCTTTGGACAATAAGAATTCCGAAACAAAGAGTAGGGAATCAAAAACTTCTTCCTTCTCTTTCCTCTTCCCCAGACCGAGATCCCTAATAAAGCCGTCGTCACATATGAAGACTTCGTCGTCGTGGATCACGGAAAGTAACGTGAGTCCTACGTTATACCCGTCCACGATTACTTCTTCCGGGTTTTGTACTCTCTTCTCTTTAACAGCCTTTATTTCCTCGTCACTATGAGTACAGCGATAAAGGAGTAGCCTTTCTTTCGATGTGAGGTTGTACCTTGATGATACTAAGTCCAATGCGGGTTTTCTGTTATACCCCCTATTTATAAGGTATTTGTAGTCCTCATAAGCCCTCAGCAATTGCCGACTTAACAGCATTTATTACATTCTCCTCTGAGACGTTAATAGTCACGTTACCATAAGTTCCCTTACCTCCTCCCCTACCTCCTAAACTCCTCAACTTTTCTATTATCTTGTCCACCTTGAGGTCTTTACTGACTCCTATTTCCACAACTCTATTCGCTTCCCTTACGGTCATTGACAGTACTACCGTTTTAGGTGATGAGGTCAACTTTCTCATAGCCTCTTTGACAAGCTCGTCGTCATAGATATCCTTAATTACGTAGAGAGTGACGTCACTTACGACATCTTTTCTGGCTATTCTCTCTATCTCGTTTAGTACCATCCTTCTGTAGCCGGAAAGTAACTGTTCTTTCTTCTCCTCTTCCTCTAACAATCTCTTGACCCTAGCCTCTAATTGGGAGGGGGACGTGTTAAGGCTCTTTGAAATTTCTTTGATCTTTTCCTCCTGCGCCCTTGCGTATTGAGATACTACGTCCCCAGCTACATACTCAAGCCTTATTACACCGTCTTGTAGTTTCTCTACGTTAATGATCTTTAAAGCACCGATCTCGCTGGTGTTGCTTAAGTGGGTACCCCCACAACCTTCAATGTCCCAGTCTTTTATCTCGATTAGTCTCACCTCAGCTCCCTCAGGGACACCTCCGGCGTATATTGATACTCCGTACTTCATCTCAGCCTCTATTCTATTGATATTGAATGGCCTTACCGGTCTGCGGTCGTTGATCACGTAATTAGCGAGGTCTTCGATTTTCTTTATCTCCTCTTCTGTAGGCATTTTATAATGAGTAATGTCGAGCCTCGCTTTCTGTGGGGTTTTTTCCGCACCTGCCTGCCACACGTGTTCGCCCAGGACTTTTCTGGCTGCGGATAAGATCACGTGTGTGCCGGTGTGATGTTTCATTATCCTATATCTCCTCTGCCAGTCTATCTCACCGTAAACAGTAGTGCCTTCTGGTATATTCGCCTCTTTATCCAGTATGTGGATTACGTAATCCTTGACTTTCTGTGTGTCAACTACCTTGTATTCAGTGTCGCCTACCCTAATTATCCCAGTGTCGCCTACTTGCCCTCCCCCTTCTGGATAAAAAGTGGTCTGGTCTAGGACTAGGTAGTTTTTGTAAGAGAGAAGTACTTTACCTTGAAAAGACCTCTGGTACTGATCTTTGTAATAGAGTTTGTTAGTAGATGGTGGTGCTCTCTCCTCTATGATCTTTATGAGGTCTTGTGGTAGTTTCTCTTTCTTTCCTCCTTTTATAGGCGCTGACTGGTGTCTTTTAGCGACTAACGCGTAAAAATTATGGGGAACTTCTACCTTTACGTTGGGATTAATCTTACGGGCTTCTTCTGCCACAATGTCTGGGGGGATACCGTTAGAGTCGTATAGTTTTACTAAATCCTCAGCCGTTATCTCCTTGCTTTTCTTTACCAAAGAGGAGATTGCTGAAGTCGCTTTGCTCATTGTCTCTTCAAACCTCTCCTGCTCGAGCTGAACCACGTCGAGTATATAGTCCTTGTTTTTCAACATCTGCGGGAAGTCTTCCCTCCAGTAATCTATTTGCTCTTTGATCAACTCGTAGAGTTTTACATCACTGCCCAGAATTTTGAGGACTCTTAGTGCACGCCTTATCAAAAGCCTACCTAAATAACCCTCGCCTGAATTAGATGGGACTAGACCGTCGGCTAACATCATAGCTATGGTCTTGGTGTGGTCTAGTACTTGGAACACCCTAGCAGCTCTAGTCAGCTCCTCGTTAACAAAGTCGAATTTGAGCCCCATTTTTTTAGCTACTTCTTCTCTATGCCTTACTATTGTTTCGGGCTTATCCGGGTCGATCCTACCGGCTAAAATTGCGGCAGTCTTTAACAATTCGTCGTCTACTTTGTTGGACCCGATCTTATCGAAGAACTTGTAAACGAGGTTGCCGTAAATCGCGTGAAACGCTGTGGGAGTCTTCTGAGTAAACCACGCCATTCTCTCTACTCCGTAGCCTGTATCCACGATTTTTAGCTTCAAAGGTACGTATTGGTCTCCCTTGATTTCATATTGCATGAATACTAGTGTTGCCAGTTCAAGCCCCCCTACGGTCACCTCAAAAGATGGGCCCGCATTACCTCCACCTTCCCACCACGACTCCTTGAAGTTGAGCTGTTCTTCCGGTATCCCTAGTTCTTCTGTGAAGAACTCCTTTGCGAGAGATACAGTCTCTTCTTTCCAATATACTTGTTTGTCAGGGTAGTTAAAGGCGTGGTGGGCTGCCATTTCGAAAGTCGTCAAGTGCCTGCCGAAGGTGATACCTACGTTGTCTACATCTTCAAGCCTTATACAAGGTTGGGAGATAACTAAGGGATTTGCGGGAGGTGGAACCACACCACTCGTGACGAAAGGCTGGAAATCTACAATGCTCGCTATAGTCAGGTATAGGTCCTCCCTCCACCTGGCTAACACTGGTTTGGGCGGAATTATGGTATGTCCTTTCCTCTCAAAGAACTTTAGGAACTTATTTCTCGCTTCTCTTACGGTGAGGGGAGGGGACTTTATGTCCAGGTCAAAGAAGTAGTAGTCCGTACAAGGTACGTCACTACAAACTTCACGGGATTTGTCTTTAGCCCAGAAAGGGGTTGAACAAGACTTACATAATTTTCTTTCGTAATTATTTGATAAAAAGAAATTAAGTCTGTACTCGCTTTCACTTATTTTCATAGATTAAAATGCGTGGAGCGGTGTTAAAAAGAGTTTTCTTATCCGAATAGTGAGGCTAAACCGCCACCAATCTCCTCTTCACTAGGTCCCTTCTTCTCTTCTTCCTCCTTCTTCTCCTCCTTCTTCTCAGCAGGAGCAGCAGCCTGAGCAGGAGCAGCAGCCACAGCTACTGGCATTGCAGTAGCGTTCTTGAGGACTTCGTCGATGTTTACTTCTTTTAGGGCAGCTACTACAGCCTTTAACCTAACTTCGTCTACGGTTATACCTGCAGCAGAGAGTACGTTTTTGAGGTTATCTTCATTTATCTCTTTTTTAGCTGAATGTAATAAGAGGCTCGCGTAGATGTATTCCATACTGTATCAATCCTCTTTAACCGACAAAGCAATATATAAAATTTTCATTAACCGAATAGTGAGGCTAGACCGCCACCAATCTCCTCTTCACTAGGTCCCTTCTTCTCTTCTTCCTCCTTCTTCTCCTCCTTCTTCTCAGCAGGAGCAGCAGCCTGAGCAGGAACAGCAGTTGGTACTTGTATACCTAAGTCTACTTTACCACTAATTGCTCCAGCAAGTGCATATGCCTTAGCCATAGCTCTTGATATTACCGCTTGTGCAGTCTCAGGAGTTATGTAGCCTATTTCAGCAGCTAAGGACATAGCATTTCTTGCAGCTTTCTGTGCGGTGACCTTCAGAACTTCTGGCACTGGATAGGCTATCTCTACAGCTAAGTTGAAGGCGTTAAAGTGAGCTTTCATTACTTGATCCTTGTACTCGTCTAAGTTAATCGCCAGTTGTTCGCCGGGTATCAGTATGCCTCCTTCATATGCGGCTTTTATGCTGAGCTTTATATAGACGGGCATTATCCCTAACTTTTGTAGTATAGGTATAGCATCGGGAGGAATTGGATCGCCAGGTTTAGCTATCACAGTATCTTGTAAGACGTGTACTTTACCGTCTTGAACCTTAGTCTTAACCTTGAGCTTACCGAAAGTGCTCAGTATAGGACCTGCAGGCATTCCAGTGTCTCCGGCTGGTATTACTACTTCTTCATCTGCCTTGTCTCCAGGCATTGCATACCTCTTAAGTTTAAACTTGGAGAGGAATAAGTGGAGTTCGAACGGGTTTGCTCTGGTGAAAATATAAGCGTTTGACCCAGTGAGATAAGGTTTGAAGTTAGATGCGTCAATACCAGCTTTCTTAAGGGCTAATTCGAACAAACTATTCTTAGTTACTTTTATCTCAGCTTTCCCTCTCAATTTCTTTCTAATATCGTGCAACTTGTCAGCTGGGAATCCTTGTATATCCGCGATTATTATTGTAGGGTACTCCTTAAGCTTTTGGGTTAGTTCTTCTACTTCCTCTATTTTCCATTTCGGAATTTTGTGTTGAGTTACTACGGCCATCTTAATCACTTCATATTAACTTTTACTACTTTACCCATTGTGGTTTTTACATATATCGCTCTCAAAATACCTTCAACTCTAGTCTTATTTTCGATAGCGTTAAGTACAGCTAAGGCGTTGTCGGCTAGATCTTCAGGCTTCATATCTTCAGTCCCTATGAAAGCTTGAACATGGGGCTGGTCTTTTGTCTTAACTAGTGTTGATCTCTTAAACCTATTAACGTATTCTGAGACGTCAGAAGAGTTTGGAAGGGGAACCGGGAACTTTCCTCTAGGACCCAGTGCGGGTCCAATTATCCTACCAGCTAATGCCATAGATTCCTGAGATATCAAGAACCAATCGTTCTGTCTTGCAAGTTTCTTCACTGGTCTCTTCTGCCCTTGTAATTTTTGTAACTCTTCTTTGGTTAGAATGACGTTCGGTTGAGCTTTCTTGACTGATTCTAACTGCTCAAAGGAAGGCACTACGAGAACTTTCCTAGCCTTTGTCGGCGCCTTAGGTAGCGGGACTATCTCCCTTAGTTTTATCTCGCCTTTTTTCATATCTACTCCTTTAAAAGTTACTATTACGTCAACGCTCTGAGTGAAGTTCCTCTTAGGATTGTTTGATGGGTCTAGTGCTTGTTTTAACGCTTCCAATAGACTATTTCTGTCAGCGATCATAATTTCACCCTTCTACCTCATTCCATTTTTGCTCATATTTGGTTAATAAGTCATCATACTTACCTTGTTCTACTTCTTTTACGACCATCTTTGGATCTTTACCCTCTACTGTAATTCCTATTGATCTCGCAGTCCCTAGAATGCTCTTTACTGCAGCCTTTAGGGTCTTAGCTGTTAACTGCGGCTTCTTCTTTATTGCTACGTCGATTATCTGCTCCATCTTTAAGTTCCCTATCTTCTTGTGCTCGGGGTCACCAGAAGGTGCTTCAGCACCTACAGTTTTGAGAAGTAAGGATGTGGTGGTTGGAACACCTACCTTTATTTCATATTTCTTGGTGGAAGTGTCAACTTCTATAGCTACAGGTACTGTCATGCCTTTAAATTGAGATGTTGCCTCGTTTATTTTCTTTACAACTTCACCTACATTTAGTCCTAGTTGTGAGAGCGTAGGACCCAGTGGTGGGCCCGGCTTTGCGTTTCCTCCTTCAACTACGATTTTTATTGACTTTGTGGGCATAAGCTTATCACCTTACTTTTTAACGGGTTTGACTTGGTCAAGGGGAACTGTAACCTGAAGAGGAAATGATGATTCTAAAATATTTAAAACTACTTCATTCTTTGCACTATCTAATCTCTTTACTTCCGCTTGCATACCTCTAAAAGGGCCGCTCACAATCTCTACTATATCGCCCTCTTTCACAGTAGGTATTGCAACGGTCTTAGAGACGAATTTGACTACATCTTCTTTTTGGACTAATCCATGGGCTACTCCTTTTACGTGTCTTATACCAGTAGCTACCAGTTTTACTACATGTGGACCAGAGGCTTCTACAATGACATAACCCTTGACGTTGGGCGGGACAATAATTGAATAAATCTCCTTAACGTTATTTGTTTTGATCCTCTCTTCGATCATCAAGGCTACGTTTATTTCCTGACCAGCCGTAACTCTTACTGCGTAATAGTTCCTGAATCTTGGTGCTTCCAATATATTCACCTATTTTATAATTAGGGTAACGGAAAGTTGTATTATATACGCGAGGATCCCGACAACTCCGACTACAAGTAGTGTAAGCTTAATGCTGTAGCTTAACATATCCTTGTCAGGTTTTTTAGCTACGCTGGTTATCAGTTTCCAATCGTCCTTGAGTTTTTTAAGGGACTCTAACAATGCCATATGTAGATAGTTTTTGACCATAATTTTAACTTTAACTACTGAAATATTCTCTTTATAAACCAGTCTGGATCGAAGGGAACTAAACTATCATATTCTTGTCCTATTCCCAAGTAGATCACGGGTTTCTTAAGATCGTAAGCTAATGACAAAACTATTCCTCCTTTTGCGTCAGCGTCCACTTTAGTGAGTATTACTGCGTCATAGCCGATATTATTCTCGAAATATCTAGCTTGTTCAAGAGCGTCGTTACCAGCAAGTGAATCAAGGACTAATATCCTTAAGTCCGGCTTTGTTATTCTTACAACCCTCTTGAGCTCTTCAACTAGGTCAGCGTCAACGTGCATCCTTCCCGCAGTGTCAACTAGCACCACGTCTATGTTTCTGCTTTTTGCAGAATTTATGGCGTCAAATGCGACTGCAGCAGGATCCCCACCGTATTTCCCCCTAACTAGGGGTATTTCGAGCTTTTGTGCGTGATAAGCCAGTTGTTCTTGAGCAGCTGCCCTGAAGGTGTCAGACGCAGCTATAATGGAACTAATACCTTTTTTCTTCAGCATGTACGCTACTTTAGCTATTGTCGTGGTTTTTCCAACACCATTTACGCCGAAGAAGACAATCACGTAAGGCTTCTTACCTTTGCTTTTTATTTCTTTTACCAAGTCGAAGCCTCTGTTTTTTGTAAGGATCTCTTCTATAGATTTTTTTAGAGAATCTGTTATTATTTTCTCTATCTCCTCGCTTCTACTAACCTTCTTTCCTACTAGGGAGTTTTTCAGGTCTTCTAGTATCTTTTCCGACACTTCGTAGGAGACGTCAGCCTCGAGAAGTTGGTATCTGAATTCTTCAATTAATTCAGTTATGTCATCCTCCTTTATAGTCTTATATTTGAGGAAATCGAAGAAAGAGAAACGTGATTTAGACTTCTCCTCAGCCTTCTTTTCGTCTTTAAGTTTTTCCGTTACGGATTGCGGAGGAGACTGAGTATTAGGTTGAGGGATTTGGTCAGTGGGTTGGGGAGGAAGAGGTTGAGGCTTTGCTTCTTGTGGAGGTTTTTGATCTTCTTTTGATTTCTGTTGAGCTGTTTCTTGAGGGATTTGGACATTCTGTTGGATTCCAACTTTTTGCTCCTGCTCGGGTTTTTTCTCCTCTTCCTCTTTTCCCGTTACTTTACCTAAAAAATTAGAAAGTGCTTTCTTTAATTTATCGAAACAAAATTATCCACCTGTTTGAGCTTGGGCTTGGATAGCGGATAGAACTTGTGCAAGCTGGTTATAAGCCTCTATTGATTTAGCCAGTTCGGCTTGTAAAGCTTTAGAATAATCGTTTAGTTCTTTTTCTTTATCGTCTAGTATTTTCTTTGCAGTCTGCGGATCTACTTCTATAAAGTACTGCAGTCCTAAGTGGACTATTACTTTCACGTTGTTTATATTACTCACCTTAAACATGACATTACCTTTCCTATCTCCGATCATTATATACTCCTGATTACCTTTATTTATCTCATCTATTGCACTTTTTGAGGATTTAACTGACTCAATCGAGTCTAAGACCTCAGTTAAGGTTTTCTGGAGAGTATCTATATACTCTTTAAGTTCCACTGCTTGCTGGTAAAGAGCCCCTACGTCTATGGCTATTTGTCCACTTTGTTCTCTCTCACTCATGCCACTCACAATATTATCTTTTCTAACTTTACTAAATCTCTTGTTGTTTTATCGTTTATCTCTTCAGGTTTGACCTCCCTTATTTCCTCGATTCTAATGTTATACCTCTTAATCTTGTTTTTACTTCCGAAATCACTGTATATTTTTTCTAGTGCTTGTTTTTCGTTTAATGCCCTTATGTACTTAACGAATTTTTGCCTTGTGGGAAATCTAGACTCGTTAAATAATGCCGTTCCTCTGACCATGAAAATTTTGATCTCGGACATCAATCATTAAATGCTCTTTGGATTCTTAAAATCTCTGGTCCGGTAGTGGACGAGCCAACAAGGACTCCGTTCTTGTTTGCAATTAGTCCACTTCTTATAAAGACGCTTCCAAAATTAACAGTTCCCGTATCCAGCTTTACCTTGAAGAATTCGGACAGTTCAGTTAATTCCTCTTCTGTAACGTCTACGTGGACTAACCCAGCTTTGTCAGTTACGACTCCTACTGAACCCACAGTGATTATATTAGCTATACTACCCCTCTTCACGGCTTCAACTTGAACAACTTTTCTAATCTTCTCTACCTCTACGTCTGTCAGTTCTTTGTACAATAAAGCAGCATGTGAGTTCATGAGTATTATGTTACCTAATGCTGTAGGCTTGATATCTAAGATCTCAACTCTCACATCTTTGGCTTGTTGTTTTATGCTTTGGTACTCATCGTCTGTAATGGTCTTGGGCAGAATGATCACGTCGTTGTTACCGGAGACCAAGATGCCTACAAGTACGCTCTTAGCTACTGTAGTCTGGATTACCTCAGTCTTTAAAACTTCCTGAATCTTATCTAGAACTAGTCTGTCATCTACCTTGGGTAAAATAGTATACTTATCATTAGTAAAAACGTATATTCCTATATTATCTGTCCCGAATATTGAAAGCTTGTCTAAATTCATTCACTCTTAAGTGCGAGAGTAACTAAATATATCTTTTCCCCTACCTTTCTAACATTTATCCTTACTTTTCTCACAATCTTATCCCTACCGTTAGTAGATACTGCTCTAGCCAGTGTTGGATCGATTATGACCCTCTCCGCATCAAAATGTCTTTTGACAATGCTCCTGATCATGTTGAGTGTCCTTCTAGCCCTCACGTTTCTTCTACCCATGAATGCTCTTCTGAAGTTCACTACCATCTCGAAATTGTCCTTTTCTTTCTTAGCCCTCTTTTTCTCGGCAGTTTTTTGCTCCTTCTTCTCACTTTTCTTCTCTTGTTGTACCTCTTGCTTAACCTCGGTCTGTTTTTGGGGTTGTTGTTCTACCTGCTGTTGAGTAGTGGTTTGTTGGTTTTGAACTTCTTGTACTTCCTGATTGTTTTGTTCAGTCATCTCGTTACACCTTCAGGCTATTCCTTCTCCAATTTCTTTTAAGAGGGTTAAATCTGATTTTAGCATTAGTTTTTAAAACTACCCAAGCCGGAATGGCTGAGTTACTTTTAATCGCTTTTGCGAGCCTCAGTTTTTTACCTAAAGGCTTGTGCTTACTCATTTCCATCCCCTTTCCTTAATTGTTATTTTGAAATCTTTTTTAGTTTGAGAGGTGAGTTGTGCTAAAATTTCCTTTAACTCCTCGTCAGTTATAGGAGCCTGAATCCTCCCTGCTTGTGCTAAGGCTATTAATTGATTCTCAATTGCTTCAGCTATTTCTGGCTTTACGAGCTTTACGTTTGCTAATCTTTGCCTAGCTTCTGGTGTTAATATAACTCGTAAAATTGCTTCTTTCTTGGCTTCAAGTTCGGCTTTTCTTTGCTGTTCTTCTAAAACTTTTCTTTGTTGCTCTACTGCCTTCCTTCTTAATAACTCTTGTAGTTCTTCATCGTATTCGTCACTCATGATAATCACCTAATTACTCTAAATACTTTTTCAAATCAGTTCTTTTCTCAGCCAGCTCTTTAAATATTTCGTATGATAATTTGTCCAAAAGTGACCTTCCTTTAGGAGAGAGAACTCTACCTTGTTTCGTCTTAGCAATTAACCCGGCTTTCTCAAGCTGACGGAATATGAGGCGGTTAGCGTGACCAGGACCTCTTACTGATATAGGTGGCCTAGTCCCTCTCCTCTTTAATCCTCCATAAATCCTTCTCGTCTCACCTACTCCTAAAGGCTGTTGCATATAAACTCTCCTGAGCAATGAAGCAGCCCTTATATACCACCAGTTTTCTGGGTTATCCGGAACCCTTTCTTTGAAGCTAGCTGTTTTTGCATATAGAGCCCAATCTGGAGGTTGTAACTCCTTAACGTTCTCTTTTAAGTACTCACTGAGCCTTTTGATCAGCTCGTCGGCTGGAACCATATTTACAGTTATCATACGCCTACTAATCACTCATTTAAGGTTTAAAAGTTAATCTGACTTTCTAATTTCGATGGATAATGAGATTTTACATAGCCGATGAGGCTTCGATACTAAAGGGCGAAATAACTGACGTTTATTTCGATAGAGCCGTAAGGACTTTAGAGCATTTAGGATTTAAGGAAGTCAAAGTTAGAATGGAAATACACTCCTATGGCCTCCCTAAGGATTACCAATGGGCAGTTTTTACCGGGCTAGAAGAAGTGTTAAACCTCCTTGAAGGAAAAGATGTAACTGTCTACGCGATGCCTGAAGGTACACTCTTTAAGGAAATTGAACCAGTTATGATAATAGAAGGTAACTACTTAGATTTCGGTGTCTATGAAACAGCTTTTCTCGGGATTTTAAGACATTACTCAAGCATATCTACAAAGGCAGCTAGGATAAAGAGACTGGCATTAGACAAGACAGTTTTATTCTTCGGATTAAGGGCGGTTCATCCGGCTATAGCGCCGATGGTGGATAGGGCTGCTTATATAGGAGGTTGTGATGGCGTATCGGGAGCCTTTAATGAAAAAACTATAGGCGTAAAACCGTCGGGAACTATGCCTCATGCGTTAATGCTGTCTGTAGGTGATAACGTAAAGGCGTGGAAAGCCTTCGACGAAGCAATGCCACCTGATGTACCGAGAATAATACTTGCCGACACTTTTGAAGACGAGAGAACCGAAGCACTGAAGGCAGCTCAGTTACTTAAGGATAAGTTGTATGGAATCAGGTTAGATACACCTTCAAGTAGAAGGGGGAATTTTAGGAAGATAGTTCAAGAGGTTAGGTGGACTCTTAACATTCACGGTTTTACTAACGTTAAGATATACGTTAGCGGTGGAATAGATGAAGATGATATTATACAATTAAGGGATATAGTTGATGGCTTCGGTGTCGGAACAAGTATAGCTAATCCATCTGAAGGTGTTGATTTTAGCGCCGATATTGTAGAAAAGTTCGAAAACGGCAAGTGGATACCCTTCACTAAAAGAGGAAAATGGCCTGGAGCAAAACAAGTGTACAGATGCGGAGACACTCCAGATACAGATGTAATTACATTACTCGACGTACAACCTCCAAGACCAGAGTGTAAACCACTGTTGAAAAAGGTAATGGAAAGGGGTAAGATAATTACTGATCTACCGTCTGCAAAAGAAATAAGAGAATACGTTCTGGAACAGCTAAAAAAGCTTCCTAATTAATCTATAACTATTTCCTTAGTATTTTCTAAGCTTCTATTAAATGCTATTTCAACTATGGGTTCCATTCTTCTGATAGCGTTATATAATCTCAGATTGACTGTCCTTATAGCTATCAGTATCCTGTAGTTCTTTATATTAGAAGTTGAATTCTCTATGTTTGTAGCTTCGCTTATTAAAACCCTCCTGAGGGTTCTGAGTTCTTCCATAGTCTCGTTTATCAATTTAGCGTCTTCTTTGGCAAGGACTTTTATGGTATGGTCTATTATTGCTGTAGACTGCTCTATTAAGTCGAACATGTTGTTCCAGTAATTTTTGACTTCTTCAAGTTCCTGAGGTGTGAGAGTCAACAAGTCAGTAGCAGCTTCGCTTATTTCATCAGCGGACTCCTCAATCGCCTTTATTAATATTCTATTTCCTATAAGCTGTATCCTTTTAACACCTATCATGTAAGCCAAGCTACGATTAGATTGTGAAAGGATTAATTGCCTTAGAGCTAGATAATAAAGTCTATCAACCTCCTTTTCTAACTCTATTGTTTCTTGCAGGAATGTCCTACTACCCTCCTTTATACCCAGGCTTAAGTAATGGAGCATTTGCTTCAGGTTGTTAATTAGCCTGTTAAGTAAGCTTGTCATGGTGTATTTCGTGGGATCCAAGAAGGACTGTATTTGAATATAATCCACGTTCTGAACCGTAATTTCATATCCTATTAGACTTCTTACTGCTTCTTTCACCTTTCTCAGTATGTCTTCATTAAACAGCTTGTCTTTGCTCTCTATCTCGATCTTGTCAAAGCCAAGAATGTACAAACCGTAAATTATCCTCGTGACTATTTCGGGCATTATATTGTTTGAAAGAAGCACTTTCACCTCTTTAGTAGCGTTTTGTAGTTTCATATTTGGTGGATATACTTTTAGGCTTCCGTCTTCATCTACCTCCAAGTATACACTCTCCCCTGGTGATAATCCTACCTCTTTTACCCATTCAGCAGGTAATGATACCATAAGTGTCGATTTACCGAATTTCTGAACTCTACGAACCTCCATTTTTACTCACTAGTCTATGTTATATATATTTGTAAAGTTTATAAAAGTAGTTTAAATGTGTATCAGATTATTTTAATCTCGGGTATTTTGCCATACTCTTTAAGGTAAATTTCTCCTTCACCAGTAGACGGAATAATTCTAATTCCGTAAGGTCTTCTTTTAGTAAACTGGATTGCCATTGAATCTCTTAAGATCTTTTTGTATAATTCTATGTCTCTTTTCACCGCTATCATATCTAATCCAGCAACACAAACAGAAGTCAAAGTCATTAACTGAGATAGGGTTAAAGAACCTTCTCTAACTCTTTCCATCAAAACGTTATCTTCAGCTACGGGTAACATAAGTTCAGAAAAACCTATCGGAGCTATTTTTAGCCTCCAGACTAACTCGAATATCCTCCTATTTATATTCGCAACCGTGGACAGCTGTCCAAAAGAGAACATCTTCTCCCCGGAAAGATTTTCTATTAGTCTTCCGGTGCTCTCTTCCATCCATGGGGACAGAGAAGCATCTATACCTAGATACCTTATTCCTATTTCCTTGCTTATTTTTTTACTGTATTCGTCAGCAAATGCTAGAACTCTCTCCGCTCTGTTCTCCTCGAATTCTCTAGCATAAATTAGCGAGGTAGATAAAGAGTCGTTTATCGTGTTAGCGCTACCAACTGGAAAGTAAGGCGTGGTTAGGAATTCCTCGTTTACGAGTATCGCTACTCTTGTTGCAATTTCGGGGTCTAAGGAATATAATAATTGTGCAACGTCGTCAATATATTTACTGTCATTAAGTAACACGGAAGCATAGAACGATTTATCGGTAGATAAAAAGTCCGCGATACTTCTCAGTTCATCCTTAGCTCTTCTGTGTATGATTGAATAAATTATACCTTTTCCCGAAGGTATTTGATTTACTTTACGCTCTAAGTCCTTTAGCTCAGGGGGGAACGCTATTCTTTTCGTCCATACTACTTCGTCTTTTATGTTTTGAAGCTGATCTACATATTTAACTAACTTGTCCATATCTTCTGAAACGAAGAAAATAGTGAGGGCTCTTATCTTCATAGTGTCCATCTATGCCTGACAAATATTTTAGTTTACTGGGAAAATGATCAAATAGAATGCCTAAGCTTACAATTTTACTGTCTAACAACAATTTAGACGCGCTATATCATGCTTTGACTCTAGCACTATCAGCTAGGGCTTTAAACTGGGAAGTTAAGGTCTTTGTGGTTTCTCAAGCAGTAGCTCTCTTTTTAAAGTCCTCCAAACCTAAGTTAGATATGCCCTTTTTTGCTAGGCTCTACGTAAAGTTTCAGATGCGAAGGCTTAAGATAACCGATGCTGAGAAAATGCTTGATGATGCTATAAAAGAGGGTGTGGAGTTTTACGTAGACGAAGCAGGTCTTAAGGTTATAGGGGCTAGTAAGGAAGACCTTAAAGATGGTGTAAAACTTTCAGGAAGTATTACGTTTTTAACCCAAGCAAGAGAATCCGAGGTGGTGTTGTCCCTATGATAATCGATAGTGAGGACGTTTGCCCAGTAGTTCTTGTAAACGTCTTAAGGGCTTTCAGAGAGGCTAAAGACGGTGAGGAAATAATAGTCAAAACTAAGTGGGAAGCTGCTGTGACGGAATTAGAGAAGTGGTGTAGAGAGACTAACAATCAGTATTTGGGATGGAGTAAGGAGGGTAGCAAATTCGTAATAAGGATGAAAGTTGTAAAGAGAGATAATAATGCTTAAATTTGATAGTAAAATTAAACATAATTGGCGGTCAATATTGTGTCAAAGGAGTTCCACGTATTCACAAACGCAATAGAACTAATGGAAGGGATGTGGCCTACTCCCCTTCTTAAGTTAAATATAGGAAATAACGTCTGGGCCAAACTCGAATTTTATAACCCGTTAAGTCACAGCATAAAGGATAGGACTGCACTCTTTCTTTTCAAAGAAGCACTAAAAAGGAAAACAGAGCACCTTGTTGAAGCTACATCTGGCAATACCGGTATAGCGTTATCAGCGTTATCAGCTATTTACAACGTGAAGTTTACTGTATTCGTCCCTTCTACTGTACCTTCAGCCTTTCCAGTATTGATGAAGTTGCTGGGGTCAGAAGTAATCTCAGCAGGTTCTTCAACCAACGATTTGCTGCCTTTAGTGAAAAGACTTAGCTCCTTCGGAGGGTATACACATCTAGACCAGTTCAATAATGAAGTTAATGTGATGGCTCACTACGAGACTACCGCTAAAGAAATTGAAGCACAGTGTACCAATGCCGGGATTAACTTGAGGAGAATTATAGCCACGGCTGGAACAGCAGGACATTTAGTCGGTATAGCCAAGTATTTTAAGGAAAAGAAAGGAGATGAAATAGAGATAATAGGAGTTAACCCAGCAGAAGGGGAAAGAATTCCGGGTATAAAGAGAGTTACACCTGATAATAAATTCCTGAAAATGACTAAAATAGACAAGCTAGTTGATGTCACTTTAAAAGAGGCTGTAGAGGGAGTTAAGGAGGTAGCTAGAAAGAGCGGTATTCTGATAGGTTTAAGTGCTGGAGCTACAGTTGCGGTTTTTAAGAAATTAGGGTTAATAGACGATACCGAGGCTACTGTTCTTATATTTCCTGATGATGCGTTTAAATACATTAATGAGCTCTCACAATATGTGTAATTAGTTTTTTAAGGAAATACCCCTAAAGTTTAATCCCGTGACAGAGATCATAATAATTTTAAACAAAAATGGAGATATATTGGATTTTTCTCCCAGAAATATAGATATAAGAGAAATTTCTAAGCTGAAACAAGAAGAGGTATATGACGACGGCGAATTAATAAGAATAAAAGCTATAGTTTAAGATATAATGCGACTGGAAGATTTCTTCAAAGACATTTATGTGCAGACGAAGATAGTTACGGTAGAAAATCAGAAACTAGTAATGAAGTGTTACAATTCATCCACGAGTTTCAAGTGGTATTTTATCTCACCATCATTCAGGAACTATCCTTATAGCTCAAACCCAGAAGAGAGAATGAACAGAGAGTTAAATTTCTTTACATATAGATGGAGGGAGATAATAACACCTAAAGTAATAGACTTCGATATGGAACAGACATGCGTTTACAGAGAGTTCTTAGAAGGAGAAGAAATTAGGAATTTAGATCATTTCGAAAAACTTGGAAAGGCTTTACGCCACATACACAATGAGGGTTTTGTTATGGGTGATACAAAGTTGGAAAATTTTATTACAGTTCAAGGAAAAATTGCGGTTATCGACGCTGAGCAAGCGATTATTTCCACGGATATTTCTCTCAGAAGTTGGGACTTGCTTGTCCTTTCTTTTTCCACAGCTTATACTTTTATAAAGGATCCTCTTACTTTCGGAAAAGCGATTGAGACTTTATTCTCTAATTACGAACTGCCTAAGGAACAAGCTGAAGAACTTCTAGGAATAAAAGCTATCGGACTTATAAGTTTGATGCCTTTCCTTCACTTCTCTACGTTCAGAAAAGTTGTTGAGAAATACTTATAGTCACTCCGTTTCTCTCATTCTTAGAGATCACTATTTCTTCGTCGTTTATTCGTGTTCCACATGCAGGACATCTGTAAAAATATCTTACTACTTTTTTGCCGTCGCTAGTACTTTCAGCTTCACCTATAAAATCCATCCTGATATTGCATTTTGGACAAAGAAGCTCTTTCATCCTGACTTATTAGGACAGAATTAGAATAAAAAAGTAATGAAGGACAGATACGGGAGGCCGATTGAGGACTTAAGGGTTACACTTACACATGTATGTAATTTCTCATGCTTTTTCTGCCATATGGAAGGTGAGGGAAATGACGGTGGTGAGTTAACAGCTGAGGAGATATCCTTAGTTGCCAAAGTCGGGAAAGAATTCGGTATAAAAGCCGTGAAACTCACCGGAGGAGAACCTACTCTCAGGAGGGACATTGTAGAGATCATACGGAAATTAAAGGATGTAGGAATAGAAGAAGTTTCAATGACTACTAACGGATTTCTCTTAGAAAAGATCGCCAGAGAACTCAAAGAGGCTGGACTGGATAGAGTTAATATAAGTTTGCACTCGACTTCCTCGCAACTTTTCAAGGAAATAACTGGAGTTAATGGCTTCGAGAAAGTTGTGAAGGGTATAGAAGAATGTAACAAAGTAGGTTTAAAGCCAATAAAGTTGAACTTTGTCGTTACGAGGAAAAACATTAGTGAGGTTTTCAAAGTTATTGAACTCGCTGAGAATCTGGGAGTAAACGAGATACACTTGATTGAGCTACACCCAGTAGGGCTGGGTAAAGAGTCCTTTAATTACCATGTATCCCTTGACGAGATCGAGAAAACTCTTAAGGAAAAAGGAAAATTCCTAGGTACTAGGAATAAACATAACAGACCGAGATATCAATACGGCAAGATTAAAGTGGAAGTGGTCAAACCTTATGCTAATCCCTTCTTCTGTGCAGGATGTAACAGAATTAGATTAACAGTAGACGGTAAGCTAAAGACTTGTTTGTATAAGGAGGACAGAAGTGTAGACATAATAGATATATTGAGAGGTAATTATACAGAGGAGGAGAAAATATCCGCGCTGAGAGATGCTTATAGGTTAGCTATATCAATAAGAGAGCCTAATTTCCTATTCGGAGTGAACAAGTATGAGATTAAACAAGTTGGATAAGATTATGGAAGAAGAAGGAGTACAGTGTAGTGTTGTATTAAGTGGTGCCACAATCTTCTACCTTACCGGTTACGATTACATCACGACCGATATAGGAAATGCCGTAGTGTTAGTATATTGTGACGGGGTTCCCACTTTGATAGTACCAGTCCTCGAAAAGAACAGAGCTGAGGCTAAAGTAGGTGATAAGATAGAGGTACTACCTTACAGTTACTCGTTGATAGGAGAGAGGGTTTTTAAAGGAGGACTAATTGACGCTATTGCCGCTAAAATAAATCCACCTAAGAAAGTAGGAATAGATATGCAAAATTCTTCCAGTTCTTTTTACCTCTCTTTCAAGGAAAAGGTTGGGGATTATATAGATATATCGAAAAAACTAGCTATGAAGAGAGCGATAAAGGAGGACGAGGAGTTAGAACTCATAAAGAAGGCAGGGAATATAACTACATCAGCAATGAGAATAGGTAGCGAAAAAATCCAGAACACAGGTGTTACAGAGAGAGAAGTTGCAGGACTAATAGATATGACAATGAGGAATGAAGGAGCAGAAGATTATGCGTTTCCTTCAATAGTGGCTTTCGGTGAAAATTCAGCATTCCCTCATCACGTACCAAGTGATAAAACAATAAGGGAAAACGATAACGCGGTAGTTGATATAGGGGCTAGGTACCGCAACTATTGCTTTGATAGCACCAGAACGTTCATTAAAGGGAATTCTGAGGAGGTTAAGAAGATCTACGAAATTGTGCTACAAGCACAATTGGAAGCTATAGACACAATTAGGGAGGGGGTAAAGGCTTCTGAAGTAGATCTAGCGGCGAGAAGGGTAATTGAGAAAGCGGGATTCGGAAAGTATTTCATTCATTTTACGGGACACGGAGTCGGGATAGAAGTTCATGAATTCCCTGCTGTCTCCCCTACTTCTAACGACGTTTTGAAGGAGAATATGGTGATCACAGTAGAGCCGGGTATTTACTTGAAGGGAAAGTTCGGAGTGAGAATTGAAGACACTGTAATAGTTACTAAAAAGAAAGCAATAGTCTTAGAAACTGTTTATAAGTATTTGTAAATCGAACTTTTTATGGTGTAACAAATTTTTTGAACCAAACTTTTTATTTTAACATACGCAATCAGTCTATTGTTATGGAAGAAACACTCGACCAAGAGAAATTAGTTGAAGAAATTGCAAAAAGAGTCAGAGAAATAATAGAGTTACTAGGCGAAAACCCGGATAGAGAAGGACTTAGGGAAACGCCTATAAGAGTAGCTAAGGCGTTGCTGGAAATGACTTCCGGCATTAGGTCTCCGCAACCTAACATTAAAGTCTTTTCGTTAAAAGAAAACGGAAGAAGTAGCGAAGAGGATCAAATAGTATTGGTAAAGAACGTGTCTTTTTCTTCATTATGCGAACATCATATGTTGCCTTTCATAGGTAAAATTCATGTAGCGTATATTGTAGGACAGAGCAGAAAAGTCGCCGGATTCAGCAAAATTATAAGGATAGTTAATTATTACGCGTCGAGACTACAGATTCAGGAGAGATTAGTTGAGCAAGTTGCAGATGCGATTATGTACAGTGATATAGAGCCTAAGGGAGTGATGGTTATAGGAGATGCAATACACATGTGTGCTTACGTTAGGGGGGTAAAAGATAAAGAAGCGACTCTAACATCGGTAGCCACTAGAGGAGTGTTAAAGAACAACGCTTCGTTAAGAAACTACGTATTCAGGCTATTAGAAACGTCAAAGAGATCAACTTTATTATAGGAAAAGACAAATTTTTATGTTGAATGAGTAACGATAATAAAATTACTACTTATAGCAATAATAGTTACTCATTAATTCTAGAGCTAATAAGAAAATATGGAGAGTTAAAACAATCTGATCTTGTTAATTTATCGGGTATTTCAAAAAGCAGGGTCTCGGAAATATTAACAGAACTTGAGAAAAAAGGAATAATAGAAAGAAAGAAGTTAGCTGGAAGAAACCTTATAGTCAGACTCTCCTCCAGAAAATTCCTAACATTAGGTATCATAAAGGCTGCTGAATACCCCTTCATCATTCCCTTCATAAAACTTTTAAAAGACAGAGGTTATAACGTAGATGTCAAAGTCTATAATAATGGATTGGAAGTGACTAGAGACCTTTCTATGGGAAAGCTCGATATGGCATTATCACCCGTAGTGACACAACTCCTATTTCAGAAAATTTTCAATAACTTCAAGATCATTGCAGGAGGTGCTAAGGGCGGAGGAGCTATATTGGGGGAGCCCTCTTGTAATTACATTGCGACGACATCGTTATCAAGCATGGAGTTCTGGTCTCTATTATATGATCCTGAAGCTTCTCTCATAGAGTTTTCTAGTCCTGAAGATATGATAAACGCTATGAGGAAGAAGGAAGTTAAAAAGTTGTCTATTTGGGAGCCTTACGTAACTATCCTTTCCAATGAAGGTTTCAGAATAATTCATACATTTGAACCACTTCATTGCTGCACGTTCGCCATTAGAAACGGATTAGACTCGGAATACTTTAAAGAGATATATGAGCAAGCTTTTGCCTCTTTCCTATCTCATAAGGACAGATGGATACAAGATTACTCTTCGATAGTTAACATTGACTATCAAGTACTAAAGAAATCTGCAGAAAATTACGTATTCGACTCTTATTTAGACTTAAATGAGATAAGAAGAAATATGAGAAAAAGTGGTATATTACTGCCTTAGACATCTAAGTAATAGTATATTTCCATCGGGTGTGGATATTGTTGCATTACTTTCGCTTCTTCTCTCTTTAGATCTATGTAAGCACTGAGTAATGATGAATTAAATACAGGCTTTAGGAACTCACTATCACTCTCTAACTCATCTAATGCTTCATCTAATGATCTAGGTAGTTCTCTAATCTTCAACTGCTTCTTCTTTTCCTCGCTCATATGATATATGTTCTCGTCCACTGGATCACCTGGGTCAATCTTCTTCTTGATCCCATCTAAAGCAGCCATCAGCATCGCGGCGAATCCTAAGTAAGGATTAGAGGACGGATCTGGAGGTCTGTATTCGAGTCTCTTTGCCTTCTCCATTCCTTTATAGTAAGCTGGAATTCTAATTGCCGCGCTTCTGTTAGACTTGCTCCACACTAAGTATACTGGAGCTTCATAGCCCGGTATTAGTCTTCTATAACTATTAGTTGTAGGAGACACTATTGCTGATAACGCTCTTCCATGTTCTAACAATCCACCTACAATATACCTGCCTATCTGGCTTAATTCTGCATATTCGTCATTAGGATCATACATTAAATTCTTCTTTCCATCCTTAGTCCATAGGCTAAAGTGTGTGTGCATTCCGGTTCCGTTATCACCATAAATGGGTTTGGGCATGAATGTGGCTACCATGCCGTGCTTAGCAGCTACGTTCTTAACGACGTACTTTAGTGTTTGTACTTTGTCAGCTGTATCTACCATTGTAGAGAATCTGAAATCTATTTCTCCTTGTCCCGCTGTAGCTACTTCGTGATGTGTCGCCTCAATATAGAATCCATAGTAATCTACTAACGTGTTTATAGCTTCTAGTCTTATATCCATTACTTGATCTACCGGTGGAGCTGGGTAATATCCTTCTTTATACCTTATTACAAAACTTCCGTTTTTAGACCAAGGAGCTTCTCTAGCATATACTTTGTAACCTGTCCCACTCTGAGGTAACGCAGCATCAAGCTCTACTTTATCAAATATGAAGAATTCTAGCTCAGGACCAAAGAAGCTTACATATCCCTCATTCTCTTGGTGTTTCTCAGCGGTTTCAGCAATATTTCTCGGATCTCTTTCAAATCTTCCCTTACCCCCACCCCAATGAACTTCAGTAATAACTCTAGCTACACCAGGTGTCCACGGTATTAGAGCCATTGTAGAAGCAACCGGCCTCAAAACCATGTCACTTTCGTAAATTGTAGTAAAGCCTTTTATACTGCTTCCGTCTAGTTTACCGAATCCAGTCTTGAAGGACTCCTCAGTGAACTCTTCAGCGGGAATGGTTATATGCTGTAGTCTTCCGGGTAGATCTGTAAACTGTAGGTCTACCCATTTTATATTATTCTTCTTTAAGAATTCAAGTGCTTCGGATGGTGTTTTTGGTAGTTCTGGCATGTTAAGGACATATTCAATAAATCTATTAAAAAAGATATTGCGTCAATTTATTAAAACTTTTTAAAAGTTTATATATATTTGTCAATTACAAATTAGATGAATGTTAAAAATTAGCTCATAATTTTTAAAACACCGTTTTCCATTATATAGCTTCTTTCCGCGAAATCCGCATCAGAAAGATCTTGGGAAACAAAGACAATATTTATGTTTCTCTTCCTCGCCAACTGAAAATATTCTTGTATAAAATCCCTTTTATTATTAATATTAGAAAATGCCTCGTCTACCAATATATATCTTGGGTCTGATAAAATCGCAGTAACTAAGGAGAGTCTCTGTCTCATCCCGAGACTTAACTCCTTAGTTTTTTGCTTATATACGTGGTCATTGAAAGACAGTAAAAACTTAATTCTCTCGTCTTCTAGTGCCTGTTCTAACTTTTTCTTATCTTTTATACCCCAAAGTAAATGGTTTTTCACCCTAGTGTTGGGCAGAAAACTTTCAGGTGTAACTAGAACAATTTTCCTTTTCCACGGTGGATATTGAGTTATATCTTCTCCATCAACCTTCACATAACCGTTATCAGGTTCCAGAAACCCTGCAATTATTTTTAAAAAAGTAGATTTGCCGCTCCCGTTTTTTCCGAATATAGCTATGACCCTACTACCATCTTTTATCTCACTATCTAGAGTAAAATTTTGAAATTTTTTCCTTACCTTAGCTTCAAGCATTGGTATATTTCCTCACATACTCCTCTAACATCTCCTCCTCTACAGCACCGACTATTTGATCTACTAATTTACCTTTCACGAAAATCAGTGTAGTAGGTATATTCATAACTCCGTACTTATCCGCAGTCTTGGGGTTCTCGTCTACATTTAGCCTGCCGAAAACTGCCTTATCCTTGTATTTTTCAGCCATCTTCTTGAATATAGGCTCGTATATATGACAAGGAGCACACCAAGGTGCCCAGCAGTCGACAAAGACTACATTATTTTTAGCCAGCACGTCATCGATGTTTGAGTCCGTAATAGTGACTGTAACCTCTTGCGGATTAATAACGTTCTTAGCTCTTTCTTCTAGTCTCTTTGAAAGTTCTTTTACTAAATCTTCAATCTCACTCAAGGCTATCCACTATATCTATTCTTTTGAGTCTCTTATAAAATGCTACTTTAGTATTAACGTAATTAAGTAATTCATTCTCAATGCCGGGTTTCTTTTCCTTTACTATGACTTTTCCTACCGGCTGTTGTCCAGCGTTTCCGGCATCTTCACCAACAACCTTAGCGTCTATCACCAAGGGGTGGGATTTCAAAATGAGCTCTAGATCCCTCGGGAATATAGGATAACCCTTATACTTAATCATCCTCTTCTTAACTCCCCTGAAGTAGAGTAGACCTTTTTCATCGGATGTCACTAAATCCCCGGTCTTTAACCAACCATCCACGAACACTTTTGCAGTCTCTTCAGGGTCTTTATACCCTAGCATTAGCCAAGGGGCTTTGACCCAAAGTTCTCCTACTTCGCCGGGTTTAGCGTCCTTACCGTCTTCTTTAACTATTTTAATGTCCACCTCAGGCAGAGGCTTTCCTATACTGATTACATCAGCGTACTCCTCAGGTTGGAATGTCAACACGAACCCTTCGGTAAACCCGTACTGTTGTACTATCTTCTTTCCGTACTTTTCCTTGAACTTATTGACGGTAGGAGGGAATAAGGGAGCAGCAGTGCTTACGCAGAGCTCAAGGCTACTTAAATCTGCTCTTTCTAGCTCGTTTAATGCATCATAAACCATAGGGACTGTTGATAAGTAGTTTATAGAGTATTTCTGAACTGCTTGCACAATCTCGTTGGCGTTAAACTTACGCATTATGTACAAACTACCCCCAGCTTCCAGAACTACGCCTAAGACACTATTGCCCAAAACATGAGCTAGGGGTACTGTTAAAACACCTCTGACCTCATTAAGTTTCGAAGCCTTGTATAAGGATAATGCGTTAAGTTCCATCCTTTTAGCACTGTGTAAGACCTGCATCGTCCTACCCGCTATCCCGGCATAATAGTAGACTAAACCTACTTCATCCTCCCTATATTCATAGGGCTGGTTAAATACCTCGTTTCTCTGAAGTGATTCTATGACCTTGTACCCTTCTAACGTCTTTTTCTCTCTTTCAATAATCTCCTTATCAGCTACAATTACGTCTGGGTTTGTGTCCTCTAGTATAAACCTTAAGTCTTCGGCAGAAGTTAATGGATCTATAGCTACTACTTTAGCTCCAGCCCAAAACGCTGCTAGATATGTTAAGGTCGATTCCACTGAATTGAACATTAGATGGACTACCGTATCTCCTACGTGGAGTGAGGAAGCCCTTTTAGCTATCTCTTTTCCGGCTTGTTCATAGGTTAATTTATTATCCCCCTCGATCAGAAATGTTTTACTTGGTTTTTCTTTATACCATTTATAAACCAGCTGAGCTATGCTCATAACTGTCAGATATTAAGTGATCATGAATGATAAAAATTATTGGGTTATCCAGAATACATATAACTCTTCTGGATTTAGAGGGAAAGTATGGAAGAATAGACGGAGGAGTTGGAGTCGCTTTGAAACACCCAAAAATAGTAGTTAGGGACGGAAATTGTTACCAGAAAACAGATTTTACATTACCGTATCCTATCCCTGGATATTGTATAGATGAGGATTACGAAGAGCATGTAGGTTTAGGACATACCACACAGTTCAGACTAGCTTTAGCTAAATTATCCGCTGAATACAACCTGAAGAACACTGATATTGTGGACCTTGCAAAAGCTGTTGGAAGAGGTGGTACATCTGGCATAGGAGTTTACGCATTTAAATATGGCGGGTTCATCGTAGACGGGGGGCATTCGGTGAAGGTGAAAGAACAAGTTGCTCCTTCTGACTTTTCTACCGCTCCTCCTCCTCCGCTTATTACGAGATTTGACTTTCCTTGGTACATTTACGTGAATATACCGAATAAAGGGAGGAAAATCTTCGGAAAGGAAGAACTTAATGCATTTAAGAGGGAGGTCAAGGGAATTGATGAACTGGTTAGGGTAGTGTTTATGAAGCTCGTTCCATCTGTAATCGAAAGGGACTTAAGCGAAGTTTTAGATAGTATCAAGCTTATTCAGAACTTAGGCTTTAAGAGAATAGAAGTGTCTTTACAAACTGATGAAGTAAGGGAATTAATGAAAAAGTTGGAGCTAAAAGGATTTCCCTCAGGAATTTCGTCCTTTGGACCTGCCGTATATACATTCGTGAACTCCAGATCAGAAGGAGGAGAATTAGTCTCTTATTTCGGAGGTTTCCTTACCGAACCAAATAACGAGGGGGCAAAAGTAGTTTGGTCGAAAGATTAGATTACGACGAATTTGTAATTGAAGAGCTAAGAAAGATTTACGGGACTAGACTGAACGAGCTGTTAAACTCTTTGTTGGTCCCGAATTCTAGACTTTACATAAGAGTGAATACTCTAAAGATCTCACCAGAAGAACTAGAGAAAGAAATGCCTTTTTTGAAAAGAGATGAAGACTTTGAAGAGGCTATGTACGTTGAAGTAAAAGGACCCAATAAAATAGCAGAACACGATACAAAAGTGATCGTTGACAAGAGAACTGCGGAGAGTGTCATGACGGGGGCAAATGTATACAAACCGGGGATTAAAAGGATTATAGGGAGCGGGAAAGAAGTTACGGTTATAAGCGAAAACGGGATACCGGTAGCTGAGGGGATCCTAACCCAAGAGGGAATGGTAAAAGTCACGGTATCGTTATATTCGGCTCCCCAAATTTCCGAATATGAAGGACTGAGGAAAGGTTATTTTATACTACAAGGAAAGGCATCAATGCACGTGGCTCATCTATTAGATCCTCAGCCTGGCGAGATTATAGTAGACATGACTGCTCACCCGGGTGGTAAGTTAACTCACGTATATCAGCTACAGCCGAAGAGTAGGGTAATCGGGTTTGACCATACCGTAAAAAAGGTAGAGGATCTAAAGAGGAGACTGGAAATCCTCAATATGAGAGAAATAGAGGTATACAAAGCAGACTCCCGTTATCTTTACGAGGACTTCCATATACAGAACGTGGACAAGGTGTTAATAGACCCTCCGTGTTCAGCTTTGGGTTTGAGGCCTAAAATTTACGATAAGAAGACCAAGACCGACCTTCTGAATTTAAGTGCGTATCAGAGACAATTCCTTAACTCTGCGTATAAGATTCTGAAAAGGGGAGGAGTACTCATATACTCCACGTGTACCATGACGGAAATTGAGAATGAAGAAATTATAAACGACTCCAAGTTTGAGGTAGAAGAGATCATAAGATTTCACCCGATAATCCATGACATGACTGGATTTTTTATAGCCAAATTAAGAAAGAGAGAATGAAATGCCTGTTGAAGAATATAATGGAGTGAAACCGAGAATCTCTTCCCGTTCTTATATCCATCCTACAGCTTACATAATAGGAGATATAGAGATAGGCGATTTAACAAGTGTGTGGCATTACGTCGTTATTAGGGGGGATAATGACTCAATACGCATAGGTAAGGAGACCAATATTCAGGAGAACTCCTCTATTCACACAGATCCAGGTTTTAAGGTAGAGATCGGTAACAGAGTGAGTATAGGTCACAACGCAGTAATACACGGAGCTAAGATAGGTTCCAACGTTATAATAGGAATGGGCGCGATTCTGCTTAATGGCTCTAAGATAGGAGAGTATTCGATAGTTGGTGCTGGTTCGGTAGTTACACAAGGTACGGAAATTCCACCGTATAGTATTGCAGTTGGTGTACCGGCGAAAGTGATTAGGAAGGTAAGGGAAGACGAAATAAAGTTAATTAGTGATAATGCTGAAGAGTATTTAAGACATACAAGGAGGTTTTTAAAAATTGAATAGAGATGTAAAAGCTCTAAAGTGGTTTTTCGACACTCAGATATTAAGAGACCCCTTTAAACCTGGATACGCGACGTTCAAGGTTACGTCCCGCTGTAACCTTCACTGTACTTTTTGCTCACCGGCTTATTATTCAGGAGAGCTCGGGGAGGCCCCGACTGAAGTAGTTAAGAAGATAATAGACAACATGAAGGATTCATCAATTGTGGTATTGTCTTTCGAGGGAGGAGAACCTACTTTGAGACCAGATATTTTAGAGCTTCTTGAGTATGCACACGATGGTTCCTTTTATGTGATGTTAACCACTAACGGCTATAAGCTGAACGACGAGAATTTTTTGACTAAGTTAGCGGATAGAATAGACTTTCTACATTATTCTATTGATGAATACCATTGGAACGTAAAAGCTTTCGATACTCTGTGCAAGTTCAGGCAATACGGATTGAAGGTTAACGTCCAGACAGTTGTTACACGCTTTAATATAAATAAACTCGAGGAAAAGGTAAGAAAAGTACACGAGTGTAAGTATAAAATTGTCGTGTTACCAGCTATTGACTACCCAACATCTAAAGTTAAACTCGCTCCAGACCCGGAAGAGCTATACAAGGTTTTGTCAGACCTTAAGAGGAAATATGGATCTACATTAAACAATTCTTGGGGCTTCATAAAAGCGCTAAAAGGTGAACAAGTGTCTAGTAGAGTAACGAGCTATGCTATTACAGTATATCCGAATGGGGACTTACCGTATCCTGATGATATTAACGGAAAAGTAGTAGGAAATTTAGCAAAAGAAAAACTTAATGACATATTGAAAAAGCCTATTGTCAAAGATTTACAACAATACATGCTTGCAAATCAAGCTAAACTCGAGTATTTACATTTACAAACATCAACTTTTAACAGCTTTAGAGACTTGTTAAGTTATGCCGCTGAGATGGCTAAGTGGAGGTTCTTAGGGAGGAGCTAGTTAACCTAAAATCTTTTTGTAAATTTGCTCAACGTCTTCGTTGACTAAATGAGTGTATATTTGAGTCGTTCTAATGTCCTTATGCCCAAGTAATCTCTGTACTATCGGTAGTTGAACTCCTTTCCTTATTGCGTTAGTGGCAAAAGTATGCCTCAACACGTGCGGTCTAAGGTCTATACCTAGTTTTTTACCTATTCTTTTTAACTTGCGATACAACGCGTGGTATGTGATTTTAAATAGTTTATCTTCCGGCTTCAAGTTATTCCTCTGGAGATAAGCAGATAGGAGCTTGGCAGTCTTCTCCGTAAAGAAGACAACTCTAGCCTCTCCGTTCTTAGTGTTCCTCACTATTATACTTCTGTTATTGAGGTTTACATCGGACACCGTCACTGATAGTAACTCCTTTGCACGTAACCCAGTATCGAGTAGTAAGGAGACTATGAGCTTATCACGAGTCTTCCTGAGGCTATTCATAAGAGCATTCACTTGTTCCTCGGTAAGAGCCAATACTTCACGCCTCCTAGCCCTCGGTATCGTAGGTCTGATATCTTTTCCGAGCCATTTTAAGAACCTAATAACAGCGATCGTATAGAGTCTTGCCGTAACAGTTTTCTTCCTTCTTTTGTCGATTGCGTCATTACTCTTATCCCTTGTGTCCCGTCTTAATATGTTCATTATCCAGTTATTAACGTCGGAAACCGTCACTTCTCTCGGATCCTTCCTTACATAATTTAGGAAGTCCTTTATAGCTATAGAGTAGATCCTAATGGTGTTTTCAGTGGCACCGGATATTGTCAAAGCGTTAATGAAGTCGTTAAACGGGTCTTGTGTATAAGGATCAGCAATGCCAAGCTGAAGCTTCATCAAAGAACTTCTTCTATGCATAAGCTTTTTAAAAAATAGGGTAAAAAGCTCAGTAATATCAAATATTGGATTTTCTTACCTCTCAACTATCTTTCTCACATTCTTATCGAAGGGCGGGTATATCATACCTTTTTCAGTAATTATAGCTGTAATGTACTTGGGAGGCGTAACGTCAAATACTGGATTAAAGACCTTAACGTTCTCAGGAGCTATGGGTACGCCCCTTACCGTCCTAACCTCATTAGGGTCTCTTTCTTCGATCTTCACATCGTTCACAGAACTTTTAAGGTCAAAGGTAGATACTGGCGCGAGAACATAAAACGGAATGCCCATCTCGTGAGCGATGACGGCTTCTTTAAACGTGCCTATCTTATTGTAAACGTGACCGTCTGCAAGTATTCTATCCGCTCCGACCATTACGCTGTTAACCATCTTTTTAAACATGACTAAACCCACTGCGGTATCTGTGATCAACGTAACGGGTATTCCCTCCTCCATTAATTCATAAACTGTGAGTCTACTTCCTTGTAACCAAGGTCTCGTCTCGGGAGCTATGACAGACACATCAATCCCTAGCAAATGTGCTATTTTCATGGGAGCTAGGGCTGTACCCAAACCGGTTCCAGTAGCTAATCCACCAGCGTTGCACTGTGTTAAAACAGTATCCCCTGAGTTAAGTTTTTCTAGACCGTATAAACCCATTTGAATTTCAGCTTCAAGTTCGTCGTCGAAGACTTTGTTAGCGTCCTTCTTGAGCAACTCTATGAGTTCTTTAATGTCCTTAGCTTCACCTGACTCTACATATTGCTTAGCTCTATTGAGCATGTGAGAAGTAGCCCAAGAGAGGTTTACTGCTGTGGGTCTAGCCTTATCCATGACTTGTTTAGCGTTGTGAAGCAGTTTTAAGGCATCGTCAATACTACTGGCTTTCAGCACTGATAATACCATTCCGTATGAGGCAGTTATACCTATAGCTGGGGCGCCCCTAACTTTCATTAGCCTTATTGCGTCAGCCACCTCCTCTGGAGTTCTGAGTTCAACAAAGATCTTCTCAAAAGGTAAGAGGGATTGGTCTAGAACTGTTAACTTATTCTGATTGTTATCCCATATTATGGGCTTTAGCTTAGGCTTGAACATTTCTTTAATTTCTTTTACTGAAACCATTGTGTAGTTAATTAAAACCGAAAATTAAAAGTTAGAAGCTTAATACCAGAAGCCGCACAAACCCTTTAACTTAGAAAAGATTACGTCTGTGACCCTGACTATAAAGGGTTCTTCCCCTTTAACTATTTTGTATAAGCCTTGCTTATCACCACTGTCAGCAATAGGAACCACCATTATACCACGCTTTTTCAGTTGAGAGTACAGAACGTAGGGAAAAGTCGGAGCCGCAGCCCATACGACTATCTTATCGTATGGCTGTGCTTTCTCGTAACCTAGACTTCCGTCCCCAAAAATAAGGTTGACGGGGCATTCGGTAAGGTTCTTCCTTGCTAGAGAATAAGCCTCTGAGTCGAATTCTATTGAATATACGTTTTCGCATCCTACAATTTCCGCGATTAAAGCAGTATAATATCCACTCCCAGTACCTATTTCAAGGACTTTTTCTCCTTTCTTTAGTTCCAGTAAGTCTAACATTAGTATACCCAATGACAATGCTGTAGTATTGTAATTCCTGGTTATCGGAATAGCTTTATCAACATAGTCCTTAGAATAAGCTAGGTGTCTATAAGGATCTGGGAGAAATTTCTCCCTATCGATTTTCCTCAGTGCATCTAAGAGCTCTTTTGAACTTATCGACGTTGATAAATAACTTATAACTTCCTCTTTTTCACTCACTTTAAGATCTCTAGTAGATTTTCTTTAAGCTCATTTATATTATTATCAGCGTGGAACATAATTGGAATATCCTCCTTAAGGGCTGCTTTGAAGCTTATGAGGAGCCATTGACCTATGTCGAAGTTAAGGGTTCTGTCCACAAGCGAGTCCGAAATACCGAAGGTCTCAGATATCAACTGCCTATCGTATGGTCTGGGTAACGTACTCACAAAGTAGGTGTGAATTTGCTGAAGGACGTTAGTGTTCAAGTAAGCTAATCTCTGAGTGCTTATCAGTGCATGAAGGTGATATTTTCTTCCATGTCTCAAAAGTTTCTCCACAGCTATAGAGGAATATTCTGAATAGTCCTTTTGCCTTGACTCAAAAGGTATGAACTCTTGTGCCTCATCCAAAACGAAAAGAACGACGGGCATAGACGAATACGACCTTTTCCTCCTCATAAAGACGTGGTCTATAAGCAAGGAAACTACCAGCCTTGCGTCATCCATATTAGGAGTTTCAACTATAAATAGCCTTGGAGATGCTGGATCTTGATCTAATAACTCAATGGCTAAGTTTTCGACATCATACTCCTCGCTTTCTATCGGCTTAAGCTCGATATATTGCTTTATTGCAGAAATAAACGAAAATATTGTAGCGTTCTCCCTAACTCCAGCCTCTCTAGCCTTCATCTCAACTTCGTTAAGTGAGGGTAGTACAGCCTCATCAACTACATCGTCCTTACTTAACTTGTTTTCCCTCATTAATCTATCAAGTTCGTGAAGTAACATCATGAAAAACGGCTTCTGTGCAGTTGCTACATACTTGTCTTCGGTCTGGCTTCTAACCATATCAATTAGCATGCCGTATGTAAGGAAACTAATTCCTTGAGGAGACATGTAAAGCCTTCTTAGTTTACCTTGGTTATAGAGAGTCTCAAAGGCTTTTCTGATAAGATCTCGGTCTTCGTTAAGTTCTTCAGGAATAACGTGGGTCCTAAGGAGCCTCCTACCCGCATCTATTTGGTTGTCGGGTAGCCTATCCAGTGTCACCAGCCTGGACTCGTAAGTTAGGAGCTGATCGAGAAGAAGAATCCCGTACTCCATTGAAACGTCTATTACTATGACTTTCAGATCTTTCATCTTTTCTAAGGATTTTCTTATTAACAATGAGGTAAGGTTTGATTTACCAGAGCCCGTATATGCGAAAATACCTATATGATACTTTATAGCCTTCTCGATGTTTAGCTTTAGGTCTATGTTCTCGTTAACTACTTTACCGATTTTAACCCCGTTTTCGTAGAAAACGAATTTCTCGAAAGTCTCGTCCGTAAAAAGCTTGACTTTAGAACCAGGTAACGGTGGTATATATCCGCGTTTAAACTCCACTCCACCGTTGACTCTCATAACGTAGCCTACGGGTGAAGCATATACTTCTATCCACGACTCCTTACTCTCCCATTTCTCCTCAACCCTCTTCATTATCTCCTCTCTAAGTTCAGGAGGAACGCTCCCGTCGAGGTTAACCATACCGTAATGTTGAGGGAAATAGTCCGTTACCTCCAGAAGTAAGTAATACTCCTTCCTTATCGTCTCAACAGCTAAAAGTTTACCTGCATCTATCGGAGTATCTCTAGAAAACGGCATCTCTATTACGAAGACTCTGAAAGTTATAGTCCCCCTACCGTCAGCAGTAGGTCTGGTAAACATTCTTATTTCTCTTAGCCTTCCCTCAATATTCGAAAAGATAATGTTAACCTACACCCCCCTCCTATTTTTTTCTATCAAACTCCTGAAAGACCTATATGTTGAGTTTCTGGTGACAAAGTTTAATATCCTACTCTCTTTGTCGCGGTAATACTTAGCAACCTTGTCAGCAAGGAAGAGGGGATAATTATATCCTAAAGCCTCTGGTATCGGTTCTCTTCCTAGAATATAGAGGATGGCGAGAATTTCTTCCCACGGTAAGTTACTCGAAGTCTCTACGAGGAATATCCATGAGAAATTAAAGAGCTTAAAATAAGCCCCTCTAATCTTTCCTTCGTTATATAACTCGACTAACCACGGTTCGCTTTTCTCAATATCGAGGTCAACTACTTGAGGGTCTTTAACTATTGCAATTATGTTTACGGGAAGATTAAATTTATCGTAACTCAGCTTTCTGTCCATAAAGACTAAGTCTACATCCTTCTCGCTGTTTAACGCTTCTTCGTATTCCATTTCCCTCATTATCTCTTCCGTGTTACAGTTCTCACACAATTTCTCCTTGTAACTTAATTCGTCTATCGTGAAAGAAGAGTTGAGTATCTTCCCTTTTACTATGCCTAGAGTTATGTAGGCAAAACTTCCCTCTCTCGTTTTTACCTCGTGAAAACTTCCATCTATAGCTTTAAATGTGAACTGTTTATTTTTTATTACTTCTGATAATGTGATAATCGTGGTTAAAACACCTTTATCCTTGATTACGGATGAGCTCACTCCTACTATTAGAATGTTACTAGCTAAAAAACTTAGAGAATACGGAATGAGTCAAAGTAAAATATCTGCCCTTTTAGGTGTTACTCAACCTGCCGTGAAACAATACTTGGATGAGGACGAACAAAAGGGGTATGAAAAATTAACCGAAATGGGTCTCTCAAAAGATGACATAGACTCATTACTCTCAACATTAGTCGACTTATTAAGTAATAATGACGTAAAGGGGGCTATCTACTACCTCACAGACTTCGGTTTGAAGGAGTTGAGCGAACTTAAGTTCTGTAAATATCATAAAGAAAAGGACAAATATGTTCCGCCCGATTGTGAAATCTGTAGGAACTTATATAGAACTAAAGAAGAAAACGAGATGGAGGTAGCCCTTTCAATGATCCAAAATCCCTTGATCACCCCCCTCATTCCAGAGGTACTAAGTAATTTAGCCTACGCAAGGCAGAATGCAAAAAACGAAAACGATGTAATCGCTGTAGCTGGGAGGATAACCAAAGTCATGGGTTTACCAACTCCCGCCTCGAAGCCCATGTGGGGAGCAAGTAAACACTTGTCTAAGATCCTTCTAAACGTTATGGGTAAGAACAGTGAAATAAGGTCTGTGATGAATATAAAATATGACGAAGATGTAGGAAAAGCGTTAAGAAAACTCGGATTTAAAGTAGCATACATAGGACCCAGAGATTGCTACATAAGTGACGACGAGATAATAAATGACATTCTCAAGGTATACAGTCCTGATCTCGATTGTGTTGTGCACCTTGGTGGTAAAGGGATTGAGGCTAACACTTACGTTTTCGGTAGAGACCCCATCGAGGTTGTGAAAAAAATTATAGAGATTGGGAGGGCTTATAGAGAGATATCTGAAAATTAATTAAGCCTTAGTAATACTAGTTCTATTATTAGTTATCATTTAAGTAGTAGTCATAATTGAATAATTACCATGCACAGCCTAAGTGAAATAGTGAAAAAATTAGAAGAAGTAGAACACATGATAAAGGATTCAGAGATAAGCGAGAAGGATAGAGAACTAATTCAGCTTATACTTATAAAGAATATGAACATAGAAGCGGAATTATATGCAAAGTATTTAAACGGAAACTCTAAATAAATAAATATTGTGAAGTATGAAGCATACATAAATAGAATACAAGGAGATTTCAAATTTTTAACCGAAGATAATAACGTAATCGGTTTGACAAAATCAATTGTAGAAGAGCTTGGAAAGGTAGGTATAAAACCTAAGGCTTTTGCAAACTCTTTATCAGAGTTCGTAGCTGATAAGACCCCTTTGTTTACCTCCTATACCGGAGGAGAGAGTAAGGTTGAGGAACCTTGTAATCTAGGGACTATATTTGAGCTTTGGATCATGAAGGGGAGTGAAGAGTTCCACACGTTTGTAACCATCGTGAACTACAATGGTACTGCACAAGTTACTTTTAGTAAACCTGAATTTTTCAACGACGCTATGCTTACCACAATGAGAAATATTCTGTCTCTAGATTGTGTAAAAATAAAAATGCCTTATCCATACAAGTTTGCGGTATTCGAAGCGTTTAATGCTTTCAAGAAATTATCAAACGTAAGCTTTGAAGGAATAATTAGAGAGAAGATGATATCGATAGATGATAAAAAGAGAGGATTGGTTTGGCGTATTGAGTCTCCTAATTTTGATTACTCCACTGATATAAGCATTCAATAAAGTTTTTAGCCAATAGCCGAGATAACTTGGAAGATAACCTTGAGCTTTATTAATGAACTCGAAGTGAAATTCAGAGATTTAAATGAAGCTCTTTCTTTCGTTCTAGCAATACTTTCTCTTGCAGTAGCTTTCATGTCTTTTAATCCGCTTTATTTAGGAATAGCAGTTTTAACAGCAACTACAGCAATTGTCCCCCATGAGCTGGCTCACAGGCAGACGGCAAGAAATTACGGATGTAATTCCAGGTTTGTGTTGAGTTTTAAAGGCTTTCTTGTAACATTCCTAATAAACTTCCTTAGTCGATATTACATACATGGCATTCTAATCTTTGTCGCAGGATATACAGCTATACTTTGTAGATTCGGGCTAATGGGAGAAGAATTATCGGGTAAAACAGCTTTTGCTGGTCCGGTTACAAATATAATAATTGCAATAATCTCGTTGTTTGCAAGTGCCTTCTTATTCGGGAACCCTCTTGTAAACGCAATTCTTCTACAAATATTTGCATTTAATAGTTATGTAGCTTTCTTTAACTTGATCCCGATACCACCGTTAGATGGATTTAAAGTGTTAAGGTGGAACAAACTGGCATGGGGTGTTGCAATACTTATCTCCTTCATCCTAACATTCCTAGTGAGGTGAACTTAATTCTCCTTAGGAGGAAAAATCAATAATGAAGAGAATACCAATTACCGTTTTGATTATGATACTCGTTGGGTCGGGTTATATTGTAGGACAAGTTCTAGAGTTATTGGACCCTTATTACCTCCTCTTTCTCGTACAATATAACCCGTTAATAATTTACTATCATTTCTATTGGGAATTAATAACGTCTATACTGATTACACCGAGTTTCATTGACTTTGGATTCAATGAAATTGCCTTGTATATACTGTACTATTTATTCAGGTCGAAAGAAGGAGTTGTAGAGATCGCTATTTTCTTTATCACTGGCGTTTTCGGTAACATACTGTATCTACTCGTTTACCCTAACGGTTTACCTTCTGCTGGAGCTTCTGGCGGTATCTTTGGGCTTCTATCGTTCTATGCAGTTTATGAATATCTAAAGAAGAACGAAAAAGGTGGTTTAATACTCCTTATAGTAGCGCTGATTGTAAGCGATTTTATTCCATTCCTCCAAGTGAACGTTCTAGCCCACATAGGTGGTACCATAGGTGGGTTACTATTCTCCCTTTTGCTTTTTAAGGTAAGACACGAACAAAGATCTATTATATGAACATAATAGAACTTGTTCTATTCTTTATAGGGCTTGCCATGTTTCCTTATGGAGTGTATGAAATATGGAAAGGTAGCGGTGATAGAGATATCAAACTCTTGCTTATAGGCTTATCAATAGCCTTATACGTGATAGAAACAGTTTTAGCCTTCCGGTGATCACTCTTATCACGTTGATTATAGTAATCTCTGGTACTCCGGGAGTAGGCAAGTCTACGGTTGCGAAGGCATTATCGGAAAAGCTTAACTTTAAGCTACTTCATCTATCTTCTTTTCTTGTAGAAAAGAAGGCTTATTCTGAATATGACAAGAATAGAAAAACTTACATTTTAGATGAAGAGAAAGCAGAGAGTGTAATAAGGGAGCTCCTGAGCACCGAGAATAACTTAGTAATAGAGACAGTATATCCAGCGCTCGTAAGCAAAGCCGATAAGGTTGTAGTCTTACGACGTCACCCCTTATCCCTTTATGAAGAATTGAAAAAGAGGGGATGGAACGAGTTAAAAGTAGCTGAGAACGTTGAAGCTGAAATATTAGGTGTAGTAAGTTCAGAAGCATATGAGAATTTCAGTAATGTATGTGAAATTGACGTCACTGATAAGACTATAGATCGCATACTGGAGATGGTAGAGAATCATGAATGCGAGAGAGTGGACTGGTTAGGGGATGAGAGAGTTCAATCATTATTATTTGAATTAGATAAGATTATTAGTGAATACGAGGATTATGAGAATAGGGAATAAATTTTGAGTACTGGGAATAATCCATTCAGAATTTCATCTCCTCAGCCGAGCAAACAACCAAGAGACTTGAGAAAGGTAGCCCCTCAAGCCCCTCAAGCTGCAGACTTAAAAATCCAAATGAAAATGAAGACCGTCAAATATAAAATTGCCGTGCTTAGCGGAAAGGGAGGGGTAGGAAAATCTTTTGTATCATCTAACTTAGCCATGGCATTAGCGGCAGCAGGAAGAAGTGTAGGAATAGTTGATGTAGATTTCCACGGTCCTTCGGTCCCTAAGATGTTAGGAGTAAGGGGACAATACTTGACGGCTGACGATAAGGGCGAAATAAACCCGGTAGTAGGTCCTTTTGGTATAAAGGTGGTCTCAATAGACTTCTTATTACCAAGGGACGATACACCAGTAGTCTGGAGAGGAGCAATAAAACACACTGCAATTAAACAATTCTTAGGAGACGTCAAATGGGGAGAGTTAGACTACTTAATAATAGATATGCCGCCTGGGACCGGTGATGAGGCTCTGTCAGTAGCACAGCTAGTCCCTAACTTAACTGGTATGATCATAGTTACAATACCTTCAGAAGTCTCTACACTAGCAGTCAAAAGATCTATAACCTTTGCTAAGACTATAAACGCTAGGATCCTAGGTGTAATTGAAAACATGAGCTACTTCCTATGCCCGAGTGACAACAAACCTTACTATATATTCGGAGAGGGTAAAGGAAAGAAAATGGCAGAGGAAATGGGAGTACCTCTATTAGGACAAGTACCTCTAGACCCAGTAGTGGCTCAGGCAAATGATTTAGGAGAACCATTCTTCTTAAAGTATCCAGATGATCCTGCATCAAAGGAGTTCATGAAAATAGCAGAAAAAGTTATCCATATTGTAGAGAACAGTCAACAAGAAACGCCCCAATCAGGGTAAAGAAAACTTAAACTTTCTAACGTTATAATCAGGAGTTTTTTTAACTTTACCTTCCCTTACTAGATCAGCTAGTACTTCTCTAAATTCTATCATGTTAAACTCCACGCCTTTCTCAATTAGAATATTTCTAATTTCAGTTGAAGTTAAACCTTCACCTTTCCTTTCTTCAAGTATTCGAAGTATTACTTCCCTTAACTCATCCTTGTTCATACTATCGGATTATACAATAATTTAAAAATAATAAGTGTAAAGGTGAAATAGTAGTTAAGTTTAAAAAAATGAATATTAAATATAAAAGATGTAAGGTGTGAAAAAATGAGTATTGAAATTAATGAAAAAATTACAATTTTCAAAAGATTTCTCGCAGTAGCTTATGGTCTATCTGAAGCCGAAATAGATGCATTCCTGAAAATCCTTGAAAGTAAAGGAGGAAAGGACGTTGACACAATATCTACCGAACTGGGAATAAGCAAAAGTAGAACCAGCCTCGTGTTAAAGAAATTAGCTGACGCGGGATTGATAGAAAAAGAGAAGGGAGGAAATAGCAAAGGAGGAAGACCTAAGTATATTTACAATGTAAATAGAGAGGAGCTTAAGGAGAAATTAGCCAGAAAAGCTGAAGAACTTTGCAGAGAATTAAAGGGTGTTATTTCGCTTTCTCTGGCCTAAATATTTTTTCAGAAAGGGAGTGTCTTCGATCTTTTCTTTGGTTAAATATTCCAGTAAAAGACCAAGTGGCTTTTCTCTAGTCCTATTCACTCTTATAACCCTAGTCGGAGTTGCAATTATATCTAAAGGTACATCGTAAGGCTCTACGGGTATACTTTCCACTATCTGAATATCATGGACTGTCGTAACAACTGGAGTTTTTTCATTAATCTTATTTAATTCTCTCAATATTGCAAACTCTAACTCACTATACCCTTCTCCTTTGCCTACTCTGTCTCCTGATAGCGTAACCGCTACACTGCCAACTACAACCAAATCTATATTTGGAATAGAATATATATCTGCGACCTCACCGTACTTGGCAAACCCTGAGATTTTAGATGCTTCCCTGAAGTCTTTAATTTTGGATGGGTCTAATAGATAGAAGTCCCCTTTAAGCCTAGGAGTCGGTACTAGAACAATTTTACCTTGGCGTAAAGCTACCTCTCTTACATATCTTTGCGGTGAGTCTGGATTTACCTTGATGAATTTAGCTCTTTGGAATTCAGGAGTACCCGAAAGCTTTTCCGCCGCTTTCTCTGCCCCCTTGAAATTAGGGATTCTACCCAATACTGGCCTAGGAAATGCGGCTATATTAGTTTCCTCCAATAGACTCCAAACTTTTTTTCTAATTTCACATTTTGATAACATAACTTACCCCCTGATAAAGGAAATACACTCCAAATACCGTTAGGACGATTAAAGAAAATATCTTGACATATGAGATGTAATCCTTTCCGTATTTACTGATAACCGCAGGAAATGAAAGGATCCAGATGAGTATACCTAAGAAAAAGCCTGGTGCTATATAAATGGAAAACTGGTCGAGCATAGATATCCCAAAGGTTAGCCACCACCCTATCTGGTAAGGATTAACGAGGGCTGTGGTAAGACCTTTAACGTAACTGCCCTTAATGCTCGTGTTAAAAGTCTTTGTTTTCCAAACACCGTAGGCGAGATATAACATATAAATTCCTCCGATCATGTAAAAGATAAATAAGACGTTCTGAGGTATTAGAGATTTAAAAAAGAACGTTAATAAGAAAAATATGAAGTCAGCAGTCATCGCCCCGGCCCCTACACTGGTTCCGTGTAACGAGGATCTTAAAGATTCATGTGCCATCATAGCATTTATAGGACCGGGTGGTGCGGCGATTGAAAGGCCCATAACAGCACCTATCAATATAATGTAAAAAATGCCCATCAATTTAATTAAATTGAAACACGCTTTAAAGTTGAACTATGCCAAAAGAGATAATTAATTCAGTTTTTCACCTTAACGTAATCTTTTCTCCTCTTAGATAATATACGGTAAATCTGGAAAAAGTTTATTTTAAGTGATGATTTTGTAATCATCATGCAAAATGAAATGGAGGAAAAAGTTAGGTCTCTTTACGAGCAAGGCTATTCAATAAGGAATATTGCATCACTTACTGGTCTCAGTTACGGTAAGGTAAGGAATTTACTTATTAAATCTGGGGTAAAACTTAGAAGTAACAAAGTGGACGAAAATAAGGTTATTGAACTTGCAAAACAAGGAAAGAGTGCGAGAGCTATTAGTAAGGAACTGAAAATTAGCGAATCAACGGTTCTGAGGATACTACAAAAACACAATTTAGGTAGGAGAGTGAGAAAACTAAAGGACAGTGAAATAAAGATGATCGAAGATATGTATAAGCGCGGAGAGTCAATATATAAGATCGCAAAGAAACTAGGAAAATCCACTAACTTAATAGTATATCATTTAAAGAAAATGGGACTTTATAAATCTATTCGTGAATCTTCTTCCACATCTCTCTAGCTAACGTTCCATCATATTTGAACGTATTAACTAACTTTTTAGCTTCTTCCCTTTTGTTTCTATGCTCCTCTAAAAACGCATTTAATTTCTCAACCAGTATACTCTTTAGCTCGCCCGTCAGCATCTTACCACTTCTGTATTCCTCCTCGATTTTCTTTATCTTATTATCGTCTGGTTCAAAAAACATATATAACCACTGAAAGGAAACATCTATATCCGGATTACCTCCGTATTTTCTATGAAGTTCTATTGTAGGTTGTCCTCCAGAGAATGCATATTTCATGATCTTTCTCTCTACAGTTTTAGGATCATCGGTAAGATATATTGCAGATTCTGGTTGAGACGAACTCATTTTACCCTCAGGACCTGTTAAAGGTGGCAGAAATTTGCTGTGGATCTGAGCAGCCTTATAATATCCTAAACTCTCTGCTATATCCCTTTGCAGTCTCCAGTAAGGATCTTGGTCAATACCAGCCGGAATAAGACATCTTTTACGTTCAAACATAGTAGGGGCGATCTGCAGAGCAGGATAAAAGATAATGCCTATGTTAGAAGAGGTGTCTAAGCCGAAAGTAGCCCTTACTTCATTAAACGTCAGCTTCTTGGCTATCTTGATTGCTATAGGGTACATATTTCTAATATACTCCGTATCTTGGAAAATGAAAGTTCTATCGGGGTCAAATCCAACAGCAATTATATCTAAAATATTGTCATATGCCCATTGCCTAGTTTGATCAAGCGTGTAATCGACATTTCTCATGAACTTCTCATCATCTGTGACTTCGATATATACGTTTACCTTAAATTTGTCTTGCAGCCATTTCGTGAATATGAAAGGAATTAAATGTCCAATGTGCATTCCTAAAGAAGGAGCTCTACCGGTGTAAAGGAAAAAGCCTCTTCCGTCTTCATAATCCTTTAATATCAGGTCATAGTCCCTATGAGAAAAGAACACATTACGCCTAAGCATAACGTGAAGTTCATCGTTTATAAGTCTCTTAGTTTTTTCTTTTAGTTCCTCAGTCAGCTTCTGAGTTCCAAACTGAATGATCAACTTATCATAGTCTACCTTTCCCTTAACTTCCCATGGAGTAACGTTAAAATCTTGTGCCACAAATAAATAGGAAAAGGGTTTAATATAAAAAGGATTAAATTAAAAGACATAAGAGAAACTAGACCTTTAGGTCTTCTGATTCTGAACTATTCCGGAAGCGGGTAGCTCTGGGAACTGCTCCTTCATTCTCTGCTCTGCCACCATTGATGCTTCGTCCAGTATCTTTCTTGCCTCTGGTGAAGAGGCTACTCCTGCAGCGCTTACTCCGCCAAACTCTCCAGCCTCGATAACTACCTCTTGTAGACCGTCACCTAGCTCCGCAAGCTCTATGGAAAGTTCGGGCATTACACCCTTCAGTGTCGTCTTCAGCTCGCTGATTACACCCATCACTGGTATCAAGTTAACATAAACGTCGCCTAGTTCAGTTATTGTCTCTAGCCTTAACGATACTTGTTCTAGGGCTATCTGAGTAGTGAGTAACTGCTTAGTTATTTTTCTGATCTCAGCGACTTCGTTAGCATACATGGCTGCTCTTGTGTAGTCTTTGGACATCTGAGCCTCTACTACCCTCTCGAATAGTGACCTATCCCTCTCCTGCATCCTTGCTATATAAGCGTCCAGCCTGCTGATCATTGACCTAACTCTGTACTGTGCTTGTATTAACCTCATCTTGAGGGGGTCCTTGCTCTTTGGAATCTTTTGCTTTTCATTACCACTCCACATCTTTTGGAACTCTTTACCCAACATGGGCAATTAATATATTGTATACGAAAGATTTATAAAGGGGTTGACTAAATAATATACCTTTAATAGGATTCAAACAAAAGAGATCTTTTGGGATAGATATTGCCAACAACAATTGATGATGACCCGGAAGTAGAAATATTACCCGGAAAAGACCTGCTTACCGTAATAATAGACCTGAGAGGGAAGGATTCCAGTAAACTCTTGGTAAAGGCAAATAAAAAACAGCTGTACATCTATGATAACGAGACCAGCAGCGTGATAAAGATAATATCCCTCCCCACCTACGTAGAACCAGATAGCATAAAATACGAATACCACTACGGTACTTGTATAGTTTCTTTGAGAAAGAGTGAGTGAAATGAGCGATCGTGAGTTACCCCTAAACGATTCCCTGAAAAAGAGAATTTACCTTTTTGACTCATATGTAAGAGAGTTTGAAGCTACAGTTACAGACATAACTCCCGAGGGGATTATCCTAGACAGGACTGCGTTCTATCCCGGAGGCGGAGGTTTGGAAGCTGACAGAGGATTTATTCAGATAGATCAGAATAAATTGGAAATTGTGGAAGTGAAAGAGATAAATGGAGAAATCTACCATAAGACGAGTAATTATGAATTACTTCAAAAAGGAATGAAAATAAAGGGAGAGATAGACTGGAATAGAAGGTATAGGATGATGAGGCTGCATACAGCATCTCACATAATAGCTGCAATAGCCTATTCAAAATACGGCGCTAGAATAACCGGAGGTAATATAACTCCAGAATATGCTAAAGACGACTTTTCTATAGAGAACAAAGAAGCACTACAGAAACTCATTGAGGAGGCAAACGGAATTGTCAAAAAATCCCTCCAGGTAAAAGTTTACTTCCTAAGGAGAGAAGAAGCACTAAAAATCCCTGGAATAGTTAAATTGGCAGAAAGGATGCCCCCAGAATTAGAGGTGTGGAGAATTGTAGAAATAGAGGGGGTTGATACACAAGCTGATGGGGGTCCCCATGTTAAAAACACTTCAGAAATAAGTGAAATAGTACTTCTAAAAGTAGAGAATAAGGGAAAGAACAGAAAGAGAATTTATTACACACTCAAACCTTAAGCCCAAACATATTTAATACTTAACACAAACCTTACTCCGAATCCTGCAACTACCCCTATAAAGTTCATTATAGCTAAATAGATTGAGGATAAATGAACAGAGGAGAAGAACAGCAAAAACAATATTGACGTTAAATTACCGTAGGGTAAAATCAACAGTATTAACACAATAACTACTGCGTATTGTACGACTCCTCCAACTAAAGACGATACGTGAAACTTCACCATCCTATTCAGAAAGGAACCTGCCCTTTCTTTCTTAAACGTCCAGACATCATTAAGCAGAAAGTTAAACAAGATCGAAAATTCAATTGCAAGAGCAAGAGAAACAGCTATCGGTAAGACTGGTTTAAGTAATAACAATACACCCTCATTTACGACCGTCCCTAGCCCACCTACTATGGCATATTTTATAATTTTTTCAAGCACGTGTTTAAATCTAACATTACTATTTATAAAACTTTTCACTATTTAGAACATGAGAGATTACCCTTAGTAATTGTGAAGTGCTCTTACTTAAAGTAACTCTTCCGTGAGTCTTTCTTAAACCCATAAACCCTTCTGGCTCTCTTATTTGGTATCCATAAGACCTCAATACGGAATTCAGGATAGAAGTTTCAACCGGAAATTCAAGCAATACGAAATTGGTAACACTCTTATACCACTTGAAAGGAGAAGAGAACGAGTTTAGCAGTTCAGCTATATGACAACGCGTCTTAGAAAGGAAAGACCTTATCTCCTTAGCCGTAACGTGGGAGAAAACATAGTAAACTATACTATTTATCCTCCACGGGGGTGCCAATCTTTCTAAGTTTTTAGAGCTGTGACCTATTGTAAACCCCAGCCTTAAACCTGGAATTGCCAAAGATTTCGTGAAAGACGAAATAATTGTTAAGTTTTCAAACTCCTCAGCCAGTTTAAAATTATTAGGGAGAATACTCAAGTCTATAAATGATTCGTCGAGGTATAATTTACCCCCTCGCTCTAAGAACTCTACTATATCACTATCTTTTATGAACGACCCAGTAGGATTAACTGGGTTACTGGTTATTACACATGACTCTGACGAAGGTAAAGTGTACTCAAATGCGTCATTAAGTTCCCTCGCTAAGTAACTCTTACTCCTCTTGTATTCAGAGAAGTTCGGCTCTAGGACGGAACATGGAGGCAAAAGCGAAATAGCTTCTGACGCACCGTTAAATACACCCACTAATTCAGGACTTAAATTATAGACTTCTGCAATGAGTTCCTTAATTTCCCTATAATCTTCAGAAGGTGGATAATAAGTGTAAATCTCCCTTTTAACTGCCTCACTTATTAACTCCTTCACAAAATCAGGAGTACCCAAGGGATTAAGATTCACACTGAAATCATTAATACTCTCCGGCTCCCCCTTTATCCATTTTACGCCTCCATGCTTCATAATCCCTTATCCCTCAGGTAAGATTCTATTATATTCTTCTCCGCCCTTCTTAGTATCTCGTCAAGTGTGGATAAACTTATATTGAGTTTTTCAGCCAATTTCTTCAACGTTACCTTCCTCGGATAATCATAATAACCAGCCTCAAGGGCTATCCTTAATATCTGTTCTTGCCTTGCGGTAACTATACTCTTGGATCTTACTTTCACAACTTTTATAACCTTCACGTCGATTTTGTTTTCAACAAACTCCCTCAGTACTCTCCGAAATTCAGGATAACCTTCTAAAACCAAAACCCAAACCAATGAGTTATTAATAACATACCCCTGAATAATTGTATATTTTGCAAGAATAGTACTTATTCTGGAATTTACTCTTACTGTACCTAAATAAACATTTTTATCTACTTTTGTAAATGAATTTTGAAATTCTTTAGGGAGTTCCCCTTTAAACTCAATCAGTAGCCTAACGTCTATTTTATCCTGTTTAATATCAAGAATACTAATAGAGTTCTTTTGAACGTTAAAAGTACTTAACCATTCTTCTATAGGAGTTTGTAACTGAACGTGAAGTAGCATCCCGAAATATTTTGGGGTTTAAAATATTTTAAACTAATGGCATTTAGTAATTGGGGATTAGAATGGGCATAGATCCTAATTACAGAACATCAAGGCAAGTAGTAGAAGAACACAACGGGCACAAGGTTTACGGACCTGTCGAACCGCCGAAAACACTGGGGATCCACGGTACAATAGTCGGAGTAGACTTCGATTTATGCATAGCTGATGGTGCGTGCATAAATGCATGCCCAGTTAATGTATTCCAATGGTTTGACACACCCGGGCATCCGGCTTCAGAAAAGAAGGCAGACCCAGTTAACGAACAAGCATGTATCTTCTGTATGGCTTGCGTAAATGTATGCCCAGTAGCTGCAATTGACGTAAAACCACCATAACAAACTTTTCTTTTATTTTCATATCAGAAGACAAGTTCGATATTAATAAACAATAATAAATTATACTTTCACTTATCACAAATAATTTTTACAACTTTTACAGTAAGTAAGCTACACTAAAATGAATACCACCTCTTTCAACAGTGATATAAGAAATAAGGAATTTACTCTATTATCAATATGTTCGATTCTGAATACCCCATTTTTGTTAATATTTCCTTAACCTTATCCCTATGGTCTCCTTGTAACTCTATTTTCCCGTTTTTTACAGTACCTCCTGCTGCTAGCTTAGACTTAAGCTCCGAAGCAATCTTCTTTAAATCCGCGTCTGTACCATTCAACCCCTCTATTATCGTAACCTCTTTTCCGTATCTCCTTTTCTCGACCTTTATTTTAATAAATTGTTCTTCTCTATTTAGTTGTTCGCATATTTCGGGGGGTAATCCGCCACAGAGATCAGACATTCTCAAACACTTTATTACTAATACGGCTTTTTCAACTTTTCTGTTAACAGTTAGGTTTATATTTACTGGAGTAGATGAGAGTGGAGATGGCAAGATATAGATGTGGCAAGTGTTGGAAGGAATTTGACGATGCACAGCTTAAAGCACTACCTGGGGTCAGGTGCCCCTATTGTGGATATAAAGTAATATTCATGGTAAGAAAGCCTACAGTTAAAGTAGTGAAAGCTATCTAATCCCCTTTATCAATTTAGCTATAACTTTTTCAACAGACTCTCCCATACTCTTTAGTTCCTCAAAAGTCCCCATCCACTTTATACTACCGTTTGATATTACCATGACCTTATCCGTTAATTTATCAGCTACGGACATTATGTGAGTCGACACTACGAAGGTCGAATCCCTGAAAGACCGGAAAAGCTCGATAACTAAGTCCTGAGTTGGAATATCAAGATAATTCAAAGGCTCGTCCAGTAAAAGTATCTCAGGAGAGTGGAGGACAGCCATAGCTATAGCCAACTTTTGCCTACTCCCCCTAGAAAGTTCAACCGCTTTATATTTTCTATACTTATCGAGCTCCAGAAGTTCAAGTAACTTCTCAGCCCTATCCTCGTTTTTTATCCCCCTGAGAACCATCATAAACTTAAGATTGTCTTCCACAGTCAACGCTGGGAAAGGGTCAGCGTCCTCAGGCAAATAACCGATTAACCTTTTTGCGTCCAAAGAAGTAGGATCGTGACCCTTAATATTGACCTCTCCCTTATCAGGTTTTATAAGCCCCGCAAGAATCTTGAGAGTAGTACTCTTCCCAGCTCCGTTAGGCCCGAGGAGAGCCCATTTCTCACTGCACTTTACTTCAAAAGAAATTCCGTTCAATACTACGATATCTCCATAACGCTTAAGAAGATCCTTAACTTTTATACATTCCACAAGAGATAAGTAAAAGAAAATATAGTATTAAAACTCAGATGGAGGAAAAAGGGAAGAAAAAGAAGAAAAGAGATTAGATGAACCTTTACTGACTCGGGATCTGTATCTTTAATTCTTGGGTGAGCTCCTTATACCTATTCCTAACCGTTACCTCCGTAACCCCGGCTACTTGTGCTATCTCCTTTTGCGTCCTCCTCTCGTCGTTTAATAAAGCAGCAATATATATAGCAGCGGCAGCAAGACCAGCAGGGTCTTTACCTGCAGTCAACCCCATATTTTTCGCCTTTTCTATGATATCTGCAGCAGTCCTCATTGTAGCACCGCTAAGTCCTAATAAGTTACCTATCCTAGTTACATAATCCTTGGGGTCACTTACCGGGACGTCTATATCTAACTCCCTAAGAATCAGTCTGTAACACCTCGCAACTTCTTTCCTATTCGCCTTAGTGAACTGTGCTATCTCGTCTAAGGTCCTCGCCATTTTCATCCTTCTACACGCAGCGTAAATTGAAGCGGCTACAACGCTCTCTATAGACCTCCCTCTGACAAGCCCCTTCTCTACGGCTTTTCTATAGATTAACGCAGCCTCATCCTTTACTGCTTTAGACAAATTAAGTAAATTCCCGATCCTTTCAAGCTCATTCATAGCTTGTGCTAGGTTTCTGTCTATAGATGACTGTATCCTAGCCCTTATCTGCCACTTCCTCCATCTAAGGACTTCTAACCTTCTCTTAGGATCTAGGCTTCTACCCATTGCGTCTTTATCCTTCCAGTCTATTACGGTAGATATACCCATATCATGTATCGTTTGGTTAAGAGGACCTCCTACCCTACTTCTTTTCTCCTTTTCTTCTGGGGTAAAAGCCCTCCATTCAGGACCCTGATCAATTATCCTCTCTTCAATTACCTCTCCAGTTTCGGTACAGATGTACTCTCCCCTTTCCTCGTCAAATATAATCTTGTCAGGAGGACAAATCGAGGAAGAAGGTTGAAGATTAGCTTGCTTTTCTTCTACCATTAAACCACCACCAATTACACAAAAATTTAAAAACCCTTTAATGTTAAAGGATAGAAACATTTATAAACTTTTCGATCTTAAAAAGTTCAGAGAATCCGTTAAAAAATCAACTAATATAATATATCATATGAAAGCTTTTATTATCGGAATGACTTTAATAATTATTGGAGTTCTATTAATAACGGCTAGTGCGATAATACCGGGTAACGTTTCTTCATCTAGTACAAGTTTTGCGGGGGTAATATTCCTCGGACCTTTTCCGATAGTGATCGGAGGAGGAAACCCGTCAATGATGCCTACACTATTAGCCTTCGCCTTAGGGTTTACGGTAATAGCTTTGCTATTCTATTTAGTTCCACTAATACTTAATAAGAAGACTAAGCAGTAAAGGGATTATTACCTTATCTTTATCATTAAATACTGTGAAGTGGTTAACAAACTGTGGTAGTCCATGGAAGAAAAGTTTATGTTGTTCTAGGAGGGTGATTTGGTGTCATTCGATAACAAAGGGTTAGGAGAACGTGAACCTAATGACCCTTATGTCTCAAACTGCAGTAAAACGAGAGCCATATGCCCCGAGTTAAAGTACCTTTCTTGCTAAAACACTGAAATCCTCAGAGCACTTTTTGACGAAGGTCTCGTAAATGCAGTAGAATGGAAAGAGCTTTACTCAAGACCAGAGCCTAAGGTGGTCGAAGTTGGTAAGGTAATACATATGCTCTTGGGAATCGCAATCGGCGACAGTCTAGGATATCCAGTAGAACACCTGAGTCCAGAGAAAAGATTGAAAAAGTATGGTCTGATCACCTCCTATATAAACAGAAGAGCCCTACCATCAGATGACACACAACTAACTTTCGATACTGTCAAGGTGATATTGGAGCATGGTAGGATAGTTCCATGGGAGTTAGCGAGGATTTTTGCGTCACATCGTATCTCTGGAATGGGCAGAACTGTCAAGGAGTTCCTAAAAAATTACAGGAAGAGAGGATTACCTTGGTATAGGACTGGGGTGAAAAGGCCCAGTAACGGAGCCTTCATGAGAATATCGCCCGTGATCATCCCGAACTTGAAGTCCGAAGAAAATTATCTGGTTGACGCTGTACTGGACACATTAATAACACATAACGAACCGTTGGCTATAGCCTCCTCTGTGGCCTTTGCTGATATGCTCTGGAACGTGATAAATAGTAATGGACGTATAGATGCGAAATGGATAATCGAAAGGTTCGTCCTTGTGATAAGCAAATTAACAGGCGATAAGAAATACAAGACGAGGGAGAGAGCCAGGGTTAGATACGAGGGACCAGCCTCCGAGTTCATAAGAGACCAGGTATACTATGCACTGGATAGAGGTCTAAGTGTCCAGGGACTCTCGAAAACTATAGGCTCTGGAGGTTACCTGCTGGAAACTGTTCCTAATGTCCTCTTCTTATTTGTGAGGTATCTTAACGATCCACAGAGAGGAATTATAGAGGCGGTTAATTTTACTAAGGATAGCGATACGATAGCATCAATTGTTGCATCTGTGTTTGGGGCATTATACGGTAGGCAAGCCTCTAGGGAGGAATGGATAAGGCAGTTACCGGGTAAGCTTCTTAAACACGGTCAAGATGGTGAAGTCTTCCAGTTACTGAATTGCGTTGGGGCATTCCTGACTTCATGAGTCTATCATCTGTAACTAGTTCTTTGAACGTCATAAAATAACTAAGGCTTCTGACCAATCTAAATGGAACGAAATGGATTTAATCTTTAACGGCTCATTGAGGTTGAGGGAATTGCTGGATTTTCTTAAAACGTTCTTGGGGTTAGGAAGGGAGACAAAATCCCGTGAAGTCCTTAGAAAACCATCAAGGAGAGAGTATAACTATATCTTGGAAATAAGACCGATCTTGGAGAAGTACAAACTAAAATCCTTAATGAGAGAATTAAGGTCTTACCCTGAGTTCCAGCTACACAGAGTACCGCACATCACATTAGTGTATAACTTCAAGCCGAGGGTTGAAGATTATAAGATAATTCGGGCTGTGGCTGACGTTAGCAAGAATTACGATGGTGATCAATTTCACTTCTTTTACGACGGGGTGGAGGTCAAGAAAGGAGGAAGGGGATACATTATCGCCCTGAGGATAATCCCATCTGAGGAACTCAAATCTTTCAGGGATGAGGTATACAAGGTCTTGAAGGCAGTGATAGTTCAGAGGCCAGATGTAGAGAAGTATAATGATAACCTCTGGTTTCACGCAGCCTTGTCCTTCCGCTCCCATAAGAACCCAGAAGACGTCCTGCCTAGGGAACTGTTAACTAAGCTCAACAATTTTTTCTTCAAGAGCACCGCAATGAGGATAACTTTACTGCACAAAGGTAAAATAAGGTACGAATATGACACCTTAACCAGCAAGATTTTGAGTAGATCTGAAGCCCTTTCCAAAGAGGAACTCAGGACAACGTATTTCGAATATAGGAAGAGGATGCTCAAACTCGGCTTGAGCAGGGTAGAACTGGACAATGTTTGGCTCACAGCCGATCACCACTTCGGACACGCGAACATCATCAAGTACTCGGCCCGCCCATTCACAAACGTTATGGAGATGAATGAGTTCCTAATAGAGAGATGGAACGAATTGGTTTCGCCCAACGATAAGGTTTTCGTATTAGGCGACTTCTCTTTCTCGAATCCTGAGAATTACCTGAGGAGACTTAAGGGGAAGAAGATACTGATCCAAGGTAATCACGACCCTCCGGGTATAGGACCGGAATCTTTAGAAATAAGTTACGAGAGAGGTAAGTTCGTTCTTTCCCATTATCCGTTGAACGTTGCTGAATGGAACGTTCACGGTCACGTCCATAACAACAAGCTTAAGGAGTATCCTTTCTTGAATAGACAAACTAAGAAAATAAACGTTGGAGTGGACTTGACTAAGTTCTATCCCGTCAACCTCAGATGGATAATTGAGTTAGTGGAGAGCGGTAACTCTTACCTTTTCATGCCTTGATCACCTCATTTTCAGTGAATTCAAAGAGGGGAATGTAAACCCTTTTACAGGCTATTAATTATTTTCAAATTTCTAAGTAGTAACTGAACAAGGACGATTAGGATACTTAACGGAGACGAGCACGTTTTTATAAATTTTCGCAGAAGTCGGGAATTTTTATCACCTTCTTTCCACTCCACGAACTCCATGAATTTTTCGCACAAATCAGAATCTTTGCCGTCTTCTTTCTACCCCACGCTGATCGTTCTATTAGAATGAGTATTTAAACCCGCGTTACTTAACATTCTTAGAATGCCTAGTTTCTACGTCACTTCTAAATTCTATATAAAAGAGATCAAAGGAAAGTATTATGTTTACTCCATGGAGAAGGATGAAGGCGGTAAGCAAAGGCATTATTACGTCGCACCTTTAGAAAGGATAATTGAGACATACGTTAACATCGGGAGTGGGGAGGAACCCCCACAGTGCCGCGGCCGGGATTTGAACCCGGGTCACAGGCTCGAAAGGCCTGCATACTGTCGGCGCGTAGAGCTTGACCGGGCTATACTACCGCGGCATTTATATACTACTCCCTAGATATTTATAAGATTTACGTAACTCCTTATAAGCATTCATCTTAAAAGTCATTCGAAAAGTGACCAACATAATCTACGTCCATACGTAATTTACTGCCAAATCTTCTAATTAATTTGATATGCAGTATCGAAGGTGTGTATATCCATAACAACTGGAATATGATCACATAGTAGCACTAAAATTTCGCCATAGAATTGTAAGAATAACTAAAAATATATTGTAGTACGACTAGGTTATTAAAAAATTTTAAACAACTGAATGCGTAATATTCTTGATAAGCGAGACAACTGTTTTATAGGAAAACAGTAGTTCAATGACTAGTTTCAGAGAAATAGCTGTGTTTTTATCTAGATTGGATATTGTGATAGAGCAGTTATAAGCGGTAGAGTGTTTACCTTGCAAACAGTATGTTTAATGAGTGACCAAAACAAGATGTAAATTAATGTTCGTCATATACAAAGTCTAGGACTCTCACTATTAGCAACCGAAGCCCAATTTAATCTGACAAAGACTTCATTATAGCATAATACAATACGCTCAACACATTGCGGTACAATAAGGTTTTTATATTGAAGTACAATAAAGTATATTGAGGTAAAATGCCCAGACCCGGCTATAAATCAGTATATTTCCCAGATGAAGAGTTGTGGAAGAGGATAGTTGATGAGGCTGAGAAAAGGAAAGTAAGCGTTTATGAAGTGCTGAAGGACGCTTTTGAGTGTTATATGAAGGAAAAGGAAGGAAATAGAACGAGTTTAGAAGAAATAGTTAAGGAACTGCAAGAATTGAAGAGGAGGGTCGAGGAGTTGGAAAAGAAGGTTAAATAGGAAAACTCCCCAGTTTACTGAGAAAAATTCAGCTTATCAACGTCTCAATCATTTTTCTAACTCTGTCCTTAACTTGAGAAATTTCCGCAACTATCCCGTCATCTTGGAGTTCAAAAGTAGCGAAGCTAAACACTTCATCTAGCTGGAAGTATACCCTCAGCAGTTATACTAACTCTTCTATATTCCTTTGAGTTTGCAGTACCTCACTCATAGTCCTTCACCTCTAAATAATGTAAGTACTGGACTAGAGAATTCCTAGCTCCTCCAGCTTATTTAAAATTTCCGAATTATAGCCCTCCATAATCTTCATAGCATCGTTGATATGGTATAAAGCCTCCAAAAGCTCCAATAACTTATCACCCTGGACTTGCGTGGTTCATCCCCGCGAAGTGATTTCTTCTATTTGCATCATTTCCCGCCTTACTTTCACTATCTCATTCCTTAGTTCAGTACTAGCTAACTGCTTTAGTGTTTCGATATGACAGCACCTTCCTCTGAAAGTAAACCCTTTCACAATCGCAGGAAGCCTTAGTGATTTTTAGGCTGACTGGGTCTAGCGCTAGCATTGTATAATGTACTGGGTTAGGGCTGGACTTTCATCGTATATACGCTGAAACGATTATGCCTTCAGATAAATACGTAAAAACATCTAACCTTTAATCTGATTTTTGGTATTTGTGTGGAAACCATGTTTGCTCTATATGATATTTCATATCACAAGACCTATAATATAGCATATGTACGTGTATACATGGCACGAATATATTATAAGTAGTTCAACAGTATAGTTAATAGGGGATTCAAAATGGTGATAACGCATGAGTTAACCGATGAGCAGAAAAAGATTTTAGAGAGAATGCATAACAGAGTAGATTATATTTTCGAGACCTATAGAGAATACTTTGACGCGTTAGCTGAATTTGACAGAACTGGAGTTCTGAAAATTCACGGAAAAGTCCTCTATGTAAGGAAATATGAGAATGAAAAAGAAAACGAGGATAAATATCTCAATGTCCAATAATCCGTTGTATAATTCCTCTTATCTTGTTTATTGCATGCTCGTCTTCTTCTGGCGGGTTGTCAGCAACCTCAGTCAATGTCTTTATAAGTAAATCTAGTAAATCTGGCAATATTGATATTTTATCATTAAATAACTCATGTAAAATATGTAATAACAACCCTAAAGTGGTTCTCTTATTGCCGTCAACGAAAGGATGAGAAGTTATTAAGTGGTAAGTTAATACTGCTAGACTCCTGCTAATATCATTACTACGCATGAGGTCTTCTATAGCAGAATATATTGCGATACTCACATCGCCTAAGTTAATTACTCCCTGTTCCGTGTAAGGATCGTTACTAACAACCTTATCATGTATCTCAATGATAAGAGGTTCTTTATCACTTTCTCCTCTCCTCCACTCTTCAAACTCGTTCAGTAGCCCTGTTAAGATCTGCATTAACTTTCTTTCCATAGAAAGTCGACCTTAACTACTGGCTTCTATTAAACTATATAATTCTTTAAGCTTTTCAACTACCCTTTTACCCTTTTCTGTTAATTTAATATACCTCCTTTTAGGAAAGCCTCTAGTTTCCTCGATCTCTTCTACTACTCCCCACTCCTTTAAGCTTTTAACAGCATTATTTACCGGAGCTGTTGAACTTTTTGTAAGTTCTATCACCTTCCTTAGTGTTGCTTTATCATTTCCATATAGGGCTAATAACACCCTCTTTTGCTTTTCCGTTAGTACTCCATTTTTAATCCTAATCTTATCAGAAGTAATGCCGTTACTGCTATGAAAATTAAATACCTCACCTTATCCTCCATGTATGACTTCATTAGTTCTCTAACAGCTTCAACAAAATGCGTTACTAAACAAGTTAGTGAGATTAAGAAATTAGCACGTGAGCATGCTGATAAGATAAGTCTAAAGTATGCTAAGCAAATTTAAGGAATTATTTTAAAACTCCAATGAACTCTACACATCTTATATTAAGTACTGTTAATATTCCTAGTTATGGTTCAGCGTATTACTAATAACGATTTTTACATATACTTCTTGAGACTTTGAGCTAGTCAGAAAACCTTAGATGAGACTCATTGAATTTTCTTACTGTTGTATTTCCACAAAATTCAGTTTTTTGCATAACTAAGGGATTGTTATCGTGATTCTTTCAATCTCACGTATGATATGATAATTATCATTCCTTAAATAGCCCTACGTGATAAATATAAATAGGCTGAAGGTACCGGTAATAAAGTTTTCACATTTGGTGATATAAGGATTCGTGAGGTTAAGGGAAAGTATTATGTTTACTCAATAGAGAAGGGTGATGGCAGTCAGAGAAGAGACCATTACATAGGTTCTTTAGAACAAATCATAAAGGAATATTACGATATGAAGTGCCGCGGCCGGGATTTGAACCCGGGCCACAGGCTTGAGAGGCCTGCATTAGGGGGGACACCCCCTAAGACCCCCCATGCTATTTACGACGAATTGAAAGGAGTTAGAATAATCGACTCGAGTGCAACGCTTTCTAAAAACTCTGAAATTTTCGCGTCTGACCTACTCAAATTCGAAATTGTTCTACGTAGTAAGAACATCAGCGAAGATACGATAAAACAATATATCTCGTGCGTCAAACAGAATAAGAAAGACTCGAATAACTGCATCAAAGCATGGCGTAATTTCTACAAACTCGTGTTGAACAGAGACCCGCCCGAAACTTTGAAAGTCAAGAAGACTAAAGCAGACCTACGTATCCCTTCACTCGACGAGATTAGGCAGACGTTAGAGAGGGCTAGACAATATCCTAATTTATATTTACTATATAGCTTACTCTTAGAGAGCGGGATAAGGGAAAGTGAGGCATTAAAGGTACTTAATGATTACGATAGCACACGTGATAGATGTGAAAACGGTATATGTGCTTACGAAATTAATTGGGTCAGGGGTCAGAAAGGGTCATTCTACGCGTTTCACATAACGCCTTTGCAGAGGGTCAAGATCTCTAAGTCTTACGTAGACAAGTACACAAAGAAATTGGGCTTAGTACCGCCTAAATACTTCCGCAAATTCGTCGCAACGAAGATGGCGGAGTTGGGCGTACCGTTGGACGTTATCGATTTTATCCAGGGGCGTAAGCCTACCCGCGTATTGACTCAACACTACGTATCGTTATTCGGAATCGCGAAAGAGCATTATAAGAAGTACGCGGAGTGGTTATATACAACTGTATATAGTGAGAAGTAATGAGGTAGGGTTACTCCTACTACTATCGCTTTTTGAAATTTTGAGAGGTCCTGCTATTATTTTTTGAAATTTTAGTCCGAGGACCTTTCGAAAATTGTAAAATTGATAGAAAAGCTTATATAATGTGTATATAAACTTTATGGTTTTTCAGAAAACGTTCTCTTCATCAGAAAAAGACGTTATTGCTTAAATAGGGGTATATAAGCTTTATTGCCCTGATTCTGTGTTCTCATCTTCATCTATTATATTTAATGAATATAACGAGTTCATCAGAGCTAACTTTTATCGTCGTCGGATTACCGCAAATCGGACAGATGACACTTATTTTTTCACCCGTCTATAACAAAGCGTTATTTCGCCGTCCTTAGTTTCTACTTTAAGCTCAAACTCATCATCTGGTTTTATATCGAGTGATGTAACGATTTCGCGTGGTATATTTAGATAAAACGTTTCTTGTCCAGGCTTACCGCCTCTGTGAACTCTTGGTTTCATAGGTAACTGTTCTTACGAATCTTTATATAAATATTTCGGGCGAAACGTTTAAATATGCGTGTAGTCTATTGTTTAATTAGGCGTACGAATATGTCCACGCAAATTCAATTCGGGGATAAATGGGTTCAAGTTAAAGGAAGTATTTTTTATCTAACTCCTCCCACGCGAACAAGATGGTGAGGGAACTATGATAGTACCGGTTCACGTACATTATCGTGACCTGGAAGAGTTGTGTTATTACGACGACTGGGAAAAGAGCGTTATATGCGACGACTACAACGCCGACCACGAGTACACGGTAGACGAAGTCGAATTCGATAGGGCTGACCTGGAAGACATAGTTAACGAGTACTTCGACGACATTATCGATATCCTACTAAGGAATCATAAAAGTAGGATTAGCAAACTGTTAAAGGTGCGGTATGACCAACGCTTTTGAAATAATTGGTAACACAGAGTTTTATTGACGTTTTGTTTTATATTATCATTATTCAAACCGTTACCTGGAGTGATAGCAAAATGTCGAGTAAGGCGATTGCATACATCAGACTAAAGGAAGAGGATAAGGCGATATTAAGGAAGATAGCAGAATACTACGACGTCTCGGAATCAGATGCAGTAAAAATAGCGGTAAAGCACTTGGCGAAGGAGTTAGGACTCCTCTCTTCATAAGTTAATCCGTTTTTTCCCGTTTTCGTCACGTGGTCAGGGTGAGACGCATGGGGCTATTTAAATCTAAGTCGAATTCGGGTAAAAAAGATGACGGTCGCTCAGAAAAGGGCGACCGGAAAAAGGTAAAGTACGTGTATCTCTCGTCGAAAAAGGCGGTATTCCTAGTAACGGGCGAACCGCGTGAGAACAAGTACTCGTACGGCGTGCCGATAATACCACTTCACGGGATTTACTATTCGTCAAAAGATAAGCGTAGATATACGGCGAAAGAACTGAGCGATTACTACGTCGTGCTGAATATCGACAAAGATGATGCAGACGCACTGAAGGGGAAGAAGGTCGTCGTGTTGGGCTATAACGATAACGAAATGTTAGTCATAACCGATAACGGGGGTGACGAAAATGGTGATAGTGAGGCGTAAAGACCTCTTCAGACCTAAGAAAAAATCTAAGACGGACGAGACTGAAAAAGTCTCAACGAAAAGCGAAAAAGTGAAATCGTCAACTCAAAACCGGGGAAAACCCGGCGTTTCCGGCGGAAATTCGCCGGTTTCGCCGGTTTCGCCGGATTCACCCCGGGTTTCAGTTGACGATTTCAAAAAATCTCAGACAGACGAGAAATTCATAACGAGAGAAAAAGTGGAGAGTGAGGACGGACATAAAGTCAAGATAGACGTCTATCGTACCGGCGAAGAAGAGGTAATAGAGGGCGATAAGGTCGTACGGAGAGCTAAGCTGAAGTTCGTAATAATGTACCGTGACGTCGTTAAAGAGTGCGTCGACGACTGTCGTGACGCGATAGCTGAGGTCGCGTATGCAACTGACTATAAAGTACCAAAGAAGGCGATTAGTGCGAAACTAGCCGAACTAAGAGGAGAGTACGGCGAAATAGAAGAGAAACCGCTTATCGATTACGTACGCCAAAAGTACCCTGACCGCCTCAACGAGATCGAAAAGGATCCTATAGCCTGGATATTGCAAAGGACCAATGAAATCGTAGGGTATGAACGACTCAAATTGGTGACGTTTTTGTCGTTAGTGTCAACGCGTATGGAAAGGGTAATGGGCATGTCTCGAATACACATAATGTTAGTCGGCGGCAGTGGTGTCGGTAAATCGTCGACCGTGAAGAGCGTACTAAAGTACGCCGAAGATATCGTTATTCCGTCGACCAGAATCACACAAAACGCGTTGGGCTATCTTAACGTCGACACGTTTGACGGTCATGTATTATTTATCGAACAAATCGATAGGCAAAATATGAATTACCTACGTGAATTAATGACGGAAGAGAAGATATGCACGACGGTTACCGAAAGAGAGGCTGACGAGAACGGAAATGAGCGTCTTGTCAGTCGTCAACGTTGTATCGAAGGACAACCCGCGGTAATAACTACGTCAGTCGTTGACACTATTGACGTCGACAAAGAGCAAATCTTTAACCGTATGTTGAAAGTTTACGTTAAGACAGACTCGTCGACTGAGGACAAGATATGGAAAAGTATTATGCAAAGGACGAAAGTCGAGATTAGCCCCGTCGACGCTATGGTATTCAAAGCGTGGTTATCGACCAGACCGTCGCACGCTAATATACCGGAAGACGTTACGAGAGCCGTAATCGAGTTTATGAAGAAACTAAAGGAGTACACGAGAGAGCCGTTAAACCGCACTGTAGAAGTAGCCCGTAACTTAATAATCGTTACGGCAATAATGAGAGGAAGAACTGAGGCAACGTTAGAGGACTGGCAATTTGTCGCGGAGAACTTTCAACTCGACCTATTGTACAACGGTCTCGGACTGACGGAAAGAGACGTAGAGATAATTGAAGTATTGCCTGATGAGAAAGGTCTTAAGTCGTCAGAGGTCTCAGACGCGTTGAAAGTGTCGAAACAATACGCTCTTAACTTGTTGAAGAACTTAGAGCGGAAAGGCGTAGTCGAAGGAGTGAAAGATGACGGCAAAACGTTCACCTGGAGTCTAACGGCTCTCGGAAGAAGGATTAAGGCGTTAGTCAACAATATCGATAAGGACGTCGTCGAAGTCCGCAACGATAAGGGCGAACTTGTCGGTGTCGTCGATAGCAAATTTCGTGATGACGCTAACGCCGGAAATGATAGAGGAGATGCCGTGCCAGGGAATGACGGAGACACAATGCAAAGAGGCGACGGCGAAACTAACCGAGTTATTGAGGCGTATCGATACCTAAAGGACCACGGTTGGACTCTCGTAACTGATTTGACGGGTTGGTTTGGCGAAGACGTGATCGAGAAGTTAAAGCAAAAGGACCTAGTCACGTTCAACGTCATCAACGGCGTCGAATATGTCACCGCTAAGTGACGGCGAACGTTATGACCCTGACGACCCTGAACAACGCGAATGTCTCCGAAAGGCGAAATGTTATGTCGATAGGACCGTCGACCCGCCGGTGATACGTATGATTAAGGACGACGACGATTATGAGATCGTCGGTTGGGTATGGCTAACGAATTACGGCGAACTAAAGGCGAACGGTGTAAAAGTAACGAAAGGAGACGGGTATTTCATATATAATAATAAGAAATATTTGCCAGGCGTTTACTACCTGATTCGTCGCCATGGACGTGAGTTTTTAGTCAGCGAAGAATTCCTCAAGTCGCTTTGAATTTTTCGCATAAATGAGGGATCTTTATCGTCTCCTTCAAACTCCACACTAATCGTTCTATTAGAATAAGTATTTAAACCCGCGTTATTTAACATTCTTAGAATGTCTAATTTCTACGTCAATTCTAAATTCTATGTAAAAGAGATTAAAGGAAAGTATTATGTTTACTCCATAGAGAAGGACGAAGGCGGTAAGCAAAGGCACCGTTACGTCGCACCTTTAGATAAGATAATAGAAACTTACATAGCATTAGGGGGAGTGGGGGATATTCCCCCACAGTGCCGCGGCCGGGATTTGAACCCGGGCCACAGGCTTGAGAGGCCTGCATACTGTCGGCGCGTAGAGCTTGACCGGGCTATACTACCGCGGCATTAATATCTTATATTAACGACCTTAAAAGATTTACGTAAGGAGGAGCAATTCAGTTATTTGCTAATGCTTTCCAGAGGTTGAGCCAGGCGTGTTAAATCCCTTCTAAGGACGTTAAACCAAGCTGTGAATGGATCTGTTGTAGAATAGAGCGGAAAAGTCACATGCAATGTTGTATAGCTTATTATATAGCTAATGGTATATCTTAACATAATGTATTCACTAAATTTTACACGAAAATGGGATTTAGCTCTGTTCGAATTCACCGGGTTGCTGAGAGAGGTTGGGAAATAACCTCGTAATGATGATAGGCTTAGGTGAGGACGAGAGTGTTTATGATAGTAATATCCTCGTCGTAGTTAAAGACAAGACAGACAATGCCATAATGAACGTCATAGAGACCGCACTGAACGTAAACTCAAAGTACGACTGCCCGATAAACTTTTACGTGTAATCGAAAATGGAGAAGGTCGATGGCCTCTTAGAAGAGGCAAAAAATGACATAGAGGCTGGTTGTTATAATAAAGACATTTCAGCCTATTACTTTACGGTAAGGATGGAAGTCGAGAAATTGACTGATAGGCTTAGGACTATGATACCCAGAAGGGATGACAAGTTGATTAATATTTTAAAGTATATGGATATGGACGAGCTATCGAAAGACATGTTCTATTTTATGAAAGAAGGAAGAACGCGGACTATGGCCGTGAAAGTTTAGGTGAAGAGGTAGCAGTAAAGTGTTTTGAACTATTAAGGCGTTTAGTGGAAGAAATAAGGAGGATTAGGAGACAAAAACATATAATCGTAGAGATTTGAAGCTCGTGGCTTGTATCGTGTGGATGTAATAATAATTAAGTATCGACGATTGCTCGATGAAGTGAAGTCGTGTCAAGAGACTGAAAATGTGTACTCATGGTGCTACTAACCTAGAATTTCGCATAAGTCTAAGATTTCGTAATGACGTTATTGTGACAAGCTAGCGTAATGACTAGAGAATGAACGCGAAGTAATATCTCGGAAAGACTCTTACTCAACATTCTAGGCATGAATATACCAGTTCAGCTGATCATGAACAATGTTTACGTAAAAAGTTTCTTGAGATTAAGATTGCTGTCTGGCTTTCCACACCATTGCTGCCGTTTCCAAAATCAACTTCGCTGCTAATACTGAGGTAATCCCGGAGGGGTCAAAAGGAGGCGATACTTCTACAACGTCAAAGCCTACGACCCTCTTATCGATTACTAAGGACATTATGTCTAACACTGTGGTAGGGTCTAATCCTTCCGGCTCCGGTGTGGCGACTCCCGGGGCGTAGGAGGGATCGATCCCGTCCATGTCATACGTAATATACACTTTATTACACTCCTTGAGAGTCGTTACTATTTTTTGTGCAACTTCTCTAACTCCTAACAGCTTTACTTGCTTAGGTGTGAAGTAACTTATCCCCCTTTCGTTAGCGTATTCGATCTCTTCCCTTGACACAGCCCTAGTCCCTATCTCTATTATTTTTACCCCGTCCTCGGAGATCCTCCTCATCACGCACGCGTGGTCATACTTATACCCCAAGTAGTCGTCCCTTAAGTCCAAGTGAGCGTCAACACTTACCAAGCAATCGGGTCTTATCCCCCTAGTAGTACCTATTGTTACGGTGTGCTCTCCTCCTATACCTACGACTACTTTCCCTTTTTCAGCAAAGTAGGAGACTACTTCACCTATTCTCCTCACGTTCTCTTCATTATTTGAGGGGTGGAGTATTACGTCCCCTACGTCGTTAAATCCTATCTCTCCCATGTCGACTCCGCTCCTTATGGAGTAGAACTCTATGTACTGTGCTGTGTCTCTTATCACTGATGGTGCAAACCTAGAGCCGGGTCGGAAGCTACTGGTGGTGTCTATGGGAAGCCCTACGATCACAAAGGGAGATGCGGGTCTGTTAAACCCCGCAAAGGTTCTGCTGTTCTCGTTGAGAAATAATAGTCTGCTGTCAGCCATGAGTAGAAGTTTTTTATCCCGTTTATATGCTTATCTCGTATGAGTGATCTACAAACTAAGGTAATGGAACTGGCTAGGAGAAGGGGGATATTTTGGTCTTCTTACGAGATCTATGGAGGAGTAGCCGGTCTTTATGACATTGGTCCTATAGGTACTAGGATTAAAAACAGGATTGTTGAGTTGTGGAGAAAGTATTTCATAAAAGATAACGCCGAATTCGTGGTCGAGATAGAGACTCCCTTAGTGACTCCTTATAAAGTGTTAGAGGCAAGCGGTCATGTGGAAAACTTTACCGACCCTATCGTTGAGTGTACCAAGTGCCATAACGTTTACAGAGCCGACCACCTAATAGAGGAGATGGCTAAGGTGAATGTAGAGGGGTTAAAGCCGTCTGAACTGGACAAGATAATCAGGGAGAAAGGGGTAAAGTGCCCTAAGTGCGGTGGAGAGTTAGGTGAGGTTAGGCTGTTTAACCTCTTATTCGAAACTAACATAGGACCTTACACCGGAAATAAGGGGTTTATAAGACCTGAGACGGCACAAGGCATGTTCACCTCCTTTAAGAGGGTTTATGAGTCCTTTAGGCAGAGGCTTCCCTTGGGGATCGCACAAGTGGGTAGAGTAGGGAGGAATGAGATCTCGCCGAGACAAGGTCTGATAAGGATGAGGGAGTTTACCATAATGGAAGTGGAGTTCTTCTTTGACCCTGAGTCGCCCGGTGAAGTTCCCCTAGATAAGGTAGGAGATCTTAGTGTCAACATCCTCAGGGGAGAGGAAAAGGTTAAAGGAGAGAAGCCCGTGCAATATAAACTTCGTGAGGCTGTGGAAGAGAAGGTAATACTAAACCCGTGGATGGCGTATTGGATGGGAGTAGCTACTAAGTTCGTCTCCGCCCTCGGTATACCCCAATCTTCTACGTATTTTGAAGAGAAACTGCCTCATGAGAGGGCTCACTATTCGAAGCAGACCTTCGATCAAATGGTTCTGATAGGGGAAGAAAAGGTAGAGATTTCGGGGCATGCTTATAGATCTGATTACGACTTATCGAGGCATATGAAGTTTAGCGGGCAAGACTTGACGGTGTTCAAAAAATATGATACGCCCAAAATAGTAAAGAAGAAGACCGCAGTAATTAATAGGGACGAACTTAACAAGGAAGGGAAGGAGTTCGTAAAGACTTTTATGCAGTTCATAAACGGTAAGTCGCCGGAGGAAATCGAGGAAATGATTAATAAAGGGGTGAAAGTTAATGACAGAGAGATATCGAAATACGTTAAGGTTCTTGAGAGAGAAGAAAAGGTTAGTGGAGCCCACTTTATTCCGCACGTAGTGGAACCGTCTTTCGGAGTCGAGAGGTGTTTATACTTAACAGTACTTAACGCATATAAGGAAAAAGAGGGTAGGATTGTCTTGTCATTACCAAAGCAGCTCGCCCCATACGACCTCGCTGTGTTCCCATTACTTGAAAGGGACGAGTTAATTAAGAAGGCTAAAGAGATCTATAATCATTTACAAGAAAAGTATGATGTTATCTACGACGATGTAGGGAGTATAGGGAAAAGGTATGCTAGAGTGGATGAGATCGGAGTACCTTACTCTATTACTGTAGACCCTACTACATTACTTGATAATACGGTAACTATAAGGGATAGAGACACGTGGAATCAAATAAGGGTTGAGATTGAAAGGCTTGATGAGGTAATAGAAAAACTGTTCAAAGGTGAAGAGTTTAATAAGTTAGGAAGAGTAGTTGATAATAATGAGTAAGGAGCAACCAGATAAGGCTGAGCAGGAGGAAGAGAAAAAGGTAGACGTAAAGTCATTAGTTAGTATTATACCTCCTGCGTCAGCCCTAAAGAAAAATACTAAACAAATTAAGGAAAAGAGAGTTAAAATGAAGAAGAGGGCTGATATAGACCAAGGATTAATACTGATGTCTGCTAAACTGGCTAAAGAGCTGAACATTAAGGATGAGGCTGAAGTTTCGGTAAAAGGTAGGAGAAGCAAATTTAAGGTTATTATTCAGGACGGGTTACCTGACAACGAGATCTGGGGTAACGCAGAGGATATGCTGAAGCTGGGCTTAGAAGATAATAGTACAGTGAGCGTTAGGGCGGTTCAATGAATGAGAGCGAAATCGAAATAGGAAGGGTTTTACTTCATTTCGAGCAAGTAGTAGAGGAGTACCATCTCACCTTAGAGGAGCTTGAGAATTACTTGACGTTCCCAGAAATCGAACAAGAGAAGTTGGAGAAATTATTAAGGAGGCTGAGGAGGAATAGGAGGCAATTGCTTAACGGAATTCAGGTTATAGTTAACCACGTCAATAACGTGACGAATAACAAAATGAAGGAGGAAGCATTAGGGCTCTTAAACTATTTCTACATAGTCGGGCTTAATGACGATGAAAAAGCTTTGATAAAAGCTAAAGAAAAAGAAACGAATCTAGCTGAAGAAATAAATAGAGACCTAGAAATTGTATCTAAAATACGTTCATTAATTTTGAAATTCGTTTATTAACCATGACAACACCTCTATCATAGCAATGGGTGTTCCTGAACTTAACATTGAAGAACAGATACAAAGCATGACTAACTCGATATTAGACCAACTTAGGATACTATACCAGCAATTTACAGAAAGTAATGTGAACCACATGCAAGCCTATTCTAAGATAGACGGTATAAAGTCTTCAGTAGAGGATTTAAGATATAAAATAGGAGAGTATGTGCTCAAAGTAAGCGAGGGTTTGCTTTACAGTAATTTGTATTTAGATATTATAATGCAACTCGAAAAAGTCTCACAAAATATAGGTGCAGCATCATACAGATTCGGTGTGCTAATCAGCAGAATAAAGAGCCAAGACCATATCTTATTGAACTTATCAATATCGATGGTTGAAAAACTAATTGCAGCTACTACGAACCTTATAGAGTCCGTTAGATTACTATCTGTTAATGCTAAGAAGTCCTCGGAAAAGGCTAGGAATGTAATAAAAATAGAGGAAGAGATCGATGACCTTTATAGGAATTTTGAGCTGAAACTATTTGAAAAACAAAACGGAGATATGGCGTTTTTAATGTTAAGTAAGGACGTAGCAGACAGACTCGAGGATTGCGCGGATTTGCTCAGGGACGCAGCTAATGATATAATGTACTTGAGCTTTTTAAGGGAGTAAAAATATGTCGCCCAAAGGAAGATTGGTGAAAGATAAAGTCATTATCGAGAATGTGGAAGAAGCTAGAGAAGTTTATAGGATGGGTTATTACGGCAAACCGTTAGATATATCTAAGCCTAAAAGTCCTGAAGATATAAAAAGTCCCTTGATTCTGTCGATAATAGAAGCTACCTATCTTTTAAAGAAAGGTTTAATAAGCGTTTACACAAACGTTGACGGTGCTGAAAAGAACTTTACTTACGACGAGTTATACAATTTGGGAACTACTTTACTACCTCGGTTCAATATTCTTTACACCGTTTATGAGGATCTGAGGGACAAAAATTACGTGGTTAGATCAGGTATAAAGTATGGGGCGGACTTCGCAGTTTATAATATAGGACCGGGAATCGAACATGCTCCTTACTTGATCATAACTCTCAGAGAAGACGAGGAGATCTCACCGAATGAGATATTAGGCTTCGGTAGGGTATCTCACAGCACTAGGAAAGAACTTATACTGGGTATTGTAAATCCCGTCACGAGGAATATTAGGTACATAATATTTAAATGGCTGAAAATCTAATTCTAATTTAAATATCTACCGTTAAAAAATTGGGTGATTCACGGTTTGAGCGGAAGGGAACTAAGACGTGGCAAACAAGACTTTAATCTCGACGAACCTAAACCGATGCCACTAGGCGATAAATGTAATTACTTATGCCCCTTCTTCAGGTGTAATAAAAAGGCTCTGAGCATACAGAAGAAGTACATAAAAGGAACACCTCAAAAAATCGGCTACTGTATGTGGGTAGGGGATGTATGTATCACTGGAGAATGTCAGTATGCGTATTGTGAGAAGAGGGCTTTACTACCTGGGAACAAGTGCGCGTTTGCGGTTAACAAGAAGAACGGGGATACTGAGGATATGGAGAAAGAGTTGAAAAGGGATGAGTACGACAATAAAGTGAAAGAGCTTCTATCTAAGAAGTATGGTCGCAAAGACCTTGACTTGTTGTAGACTTTTCATCCCAATGAGTATATAACTCGTTCTCTATCCCTAACATATCGAGGACTTTCCCTACTACAAAGTCAATTACATCTTGAATATTTTTAGGATGGTGGTAAAAACCCGGTGAAGCCGGTAAAATAATACCACCGGCTTGAGCTACTTTGAGAGCATTTTCAAGCTCAATTACCCCTAGTGGTGTTTCCCTCACCAATAGAACTAACCTACCTCTGGTTCTGAGGAAGTTTAAGGCAGTCCTAACTAAAAGGTTTGAGGCAATACCGGAAGCGATCTCGGCTAAAGTCCTTATACTGCACGGGATTATTGCCATCCCAATAGCCTTTACCGTATGACTTGAACTGGATGGCGGAGCCTCAATCTGCTCTTCTAAATAAACTGAGAATGAAAATTTCTCGATCTCTGACATAAGATCAATACCGCACTCCTTCTCAGCGACCTTTACGGCACCTTTCGTGACGATTACCTCTGAGTCAAACCCCATCTCTTTAATGGCTTTCAGAAAGCGGATAGCGTATATTGTACCACTAGCTCCTGAAATACCTGTTATAATAAGATTTTTCTTCTTTCTCCAGTCCTCTGTTCTTGCCTCTTTAGCCATTCCCTCACCCACATGTTATAACATTGTTTGCTACAAAAAACCCAAGGTTTATTATTACAGCAAGTCTTTACGGTTATTGGTTCTTCATGAATGAACTTACCGCACCAACTGCACCTTAATGCGTTAATATGAACGTCTAATTGCATTGGCATAATTTTATCTCCTGAAAGACTATATTAAATAAGTTTGTTATAATTATAGGATTTATAATAATAGTATTTAAGTAAATTAATAAGTAGATTAAGTGAGAGTGGGAAACAGTGCAATCTGATTCAATCCAGATCAAATCGGTCGAGGAAAGTAAGATAAGCAGATACATAATCGAGTACACTATGAAAGATTGGTTAGACCTTATAGAAAATGATGTGGTAATAGTTGGAGCCGGACCGTCCGGAATGGCTGCAGCTTATTATTTGGCTAAGGCTGGTCTTAAGACGGTAGTATTCGAGAGAAGACTGAGTTTTGGTGGGGGTATAGGCGGAGGAGCGATGTTATTCCATAAAATAGTTATAGAGAGTCCTGCAGATGAGATACTAAGAGAAATGGGTATCAAGCTGATCAAGGTGGAAGAGGGGATATACATAGTAGACACTGCTGAGTTTATGGCCAAATTAGCAGCATCGGCAATTTCAGCCGGGGCAAAGATAATTCATGGGATTACCGTAGATGACGTGATATTCAGGGAGAACCCATTGAGGGTTGCAGGAGTTGCAGTAGAATGGACCGCCACGCAGATGGCGGGCCTTCACGTAGACCCGATTTTCATATCAGCAAAAGCTGTAGTTGATGCGACTGGACACGATGCAGAGGTGATCTCTGTGGCCTCACGAAAGATTCCTGAGTTAGGGATTACTATACCTGGTGAGAAGTCAGCCTACAGTGAGGTAGCTGAAAAGCTAACTGTAGAAAACACGGGTATGGTAGCCCCTGGACTATATGCTACCGGAATGGCAGTGACTGAAGTTAAAGGTCTACCCAGAATGGGTCCGATATTCGGGGCAATGGTTCTCTCTGGAAGGAAGGTCGCTGAAGATATAATAAGAGACTTGCGTAACTCTTAAAGCCTTGTTATTATATTTTTACTCCAATGGCACAGCAGTTAAAGATTAAGGTATCGGAGAAGGCTGAGGGGGTAGTAGAAAAAGACATTCAAAATAACGTTTTTAACAGAAGGGAGTTGACCTTAAAAATATTCCACATAGGTACTGGAACTCCTTCCAGAAAAGAAATAATATCAGCACTCTCTGCTGTCTATGGAGCAAAAGAAGACCTAATAGTGGTGAAGAGCGTGGAGACAATTTATGGGGGAGGTATCAGTTTAGTCAGAGTTAACATATATAAAAACAAGGAAGATTTGGAGAAAGTTGAGCCAAAACACTTAATAGGAAGGGATACTGGGCAAAAAGTAAAGAAAGGTGGTAAGAATGCCGCAAAGCAAGGGTAATGAAGGGACTAAGGCGATAGTAAGAACTTATTATGTGATTGAAAGAGATAAAATTAAGTTAAAGAATAAAAAATGTCCTAGATGCGGAAGCATTATGGCACATCATATGAAGCCCGTAGAGAGGTGGGCTTGTGGAAAGTGTGGTTACACTGAGTTTTTAGGTAAAGGGAGATGATCGTTTTAGGGATTGAGAGTACAGCTCACACTTTTGGAGTTGGAATAGTTCAGGAAGACCAGTCCGGAATCAGGATTTTATCTAACGTAAAGGATACTTTTGTACCGAAAGAAGGTGGAATGAAGCCCTCTGACCTCGGTAAACATCACTCTGAAGTAGCCCCTGAAATAGTTAAATTGGCATTAGATAAAGCAGGAGTGAGTATAAAGGACGTTGATAATATTGCTGTAGCTTTAGGACCAGGTATAGGACCAGCACTAAGGGTAGGGGCTACAGTAGCGAGAGCTCTAGCCCTAGCTTTCGGTAAAAAGTTAGTACCAGTAAACCACGGGATCGCACACATAGAAATAGGTAGGTTCACTACAAAAGCTGAAGACCCCCTTATATTATACCTTTCGGGAGGTAATACTATAATCACTGTGTTTGTAGACGGTAGATATAGAGTATTCGGGGAAACCCTTGATATAGCCTTGGGAAATATGATGGATGCTTTTGTTAGGGAAGTGGGTCTGGCACCTCCTTACGTAGTTAACGGAGTTCATCAGATAGATATTTGCGCGGAGAAGAGCGAAAGGTACATTAAGTTACCTTATGTTGTAAAGGGGCAGGACATGTCTTATTCTGGGTTGTTAACCGCAGCACTAAAGGCTGTGAAGGAGAATAAGTTAGAAGACGTTTGTTTTAGTTTGAGAGAGAACGCTTTTGACATGCTCTTAGAAGCAACGGAGAGAGCCATAGCGTTAACAGGAAAGAAAGAGGTATTAATAGTCGGAGGGGTAGCGGCGAGCGTTAGCTTAAGAGAGAAATTAAGGAGGCTTGAAGAAGAGTGGGGGATTACTGTGAAAATAGTACCCCCCGAGTACTCAGGGGATAATGGAGCAATGATAGCTTATACTGGATTACTCGCGGCTAAGAGTAATGTAACCGTATCAGTAGAGGAGAGTATTGTAAGGCCTAGGTGGAGAATTGACAAAGTTGATATACCATGGAGAGGTTAAAGGAAATAAAAAGAGGGGCAGAAGCTGTTATTTACGAGGGATATTTCGCCGGGATACATTCTATTTTTAAAAAGAGAATTAGAAAGAGTTACAGGAATCCCGAGTTGGACTATGAGATAAACAGTAATAGGACTAAGTTAGAAGCAAGGCTGATTTATACCTCACTTATAAATGGTGTGAACGTTCCTGCACTCCTTCTAGTAGACCCTATCGAGTTTTTAATTGTTATGGAGTATATTGAGGGTGTTACTGTAAAGGACTATCTACTGTCTTATAGTGGTAGCGAGGAAAACCTTAAACTTGTGGGTAAACAAATGGGAGAAATATTAGGAAGGCTCCATAAATTAGGTATTGCTCATGGTGATCCCACTACCAATAACATGATCCTAACTAAGGAGAACGAGATGTTCATTATAGATTTCGGACTTGCTAAAAAGACAGAGGGGGAAGAAGACCTTGCTGTAGATGTTCACGTATTTTTACGGTCACTTGAAAGTACACATAATAAATATCAAAAGGTGTTGTTTGAAGGGTTCTTGGAAGGTTACAAGAAATTCGTTGATGCTAATAAAATTTTAGAGAAGGTTAAGGAAATCAGAATGAGGGGAAGATATGTCGAAGAGAGAAGAAGGGGGAGTAAATAGTAATGATAAGATACTTTTAGTTACTTCTAACGAAAATAAGTTCAGGGAGATATTTGAGGTCGCAAAAAGTCATGGGATCAAAATAGAGTGGTTAAACATACCGAAATTCGAGATACAAGCGGATAATCTTGAGGAAATAGTGAGATACTCTGCAATTACCATATACCAAGTGGTAAGAAAACCGTTGATAGTAGAGGATAGCGGTCTGTTCATAAACGCTTTAAACGGCTTCCCTGGACCTTATACGAATTACGTGAGGAGGAAATTAGGGTTAGAGGGTATATTGAAACTTTTAAACGGCGTAGAGGATCGTTCTGCTTACTTTAAGACTGTCATGTGTTACGTTAGCGATAAAGAGATAAATCTGTTCACGGGTGTGGTTACCGGAAGGATAAGTGAGAGGATTAAAGGTGAAAAGGGTTTCGGCTTCGATCCTATATTCATTCCGGAAAACGAGGAAAGAACTTTTGCCGAAATGAGTACTGAGGAGAAGAACAAATACTCCCACAGGGCTAAAGCCTTCATGTCCTTTCTAAATTACTACCTGAGTGAAAGAAAAACTTGAACAAAGGATTACTTATACCTTTTAGTCTCTTCAATACTTTCCTTGTTAAGTTCTTTGAAATTCCTCTCGTAGAACGAGATTAAATAATTGTAGTCTTCTTCGGTCAAATCTGGTAAGTCCTCGACCTTAACAAACTCAAGTAACTCTCTTTCATTAGTAATATTGGGGATTACAGACGATACCCTCTTGTTATACAGTATGAACTTCAAAGCTAATTGAGAGAGCTTCATACCCTTCTTGTTTGCAAAAGGTATTAATTCTTTAGATCTCTCTATCGCCCTATTAATCCAGTTGATATCTTTAAAATGTCTGTGAAGTTTATGATCGTATTCTATCGGCCATTTATTCTCGTTAAGCGCGTCTGAGGCGTGAGGGACTCTTACAAAATGACCTATGTTATATTTTAAGAAATCTATACCTGGCATCACCTCTATGAGATTAAATATGTACTCTAAAGACTCATATCCCATTTGGATCGCATCTATTCCTTCCTCTCCCCATCCCAGTGTAGGTCCCAGAGCAACGCCTATAACTCTTACTTTCCCTTCTTTCTTTAAGCTCTGAAAGAAATTAAGTACCTTCTTATCCCTGATCACATTAGCCTTGGGATTATGCAGCATGAGTATATCCACGTAGTCGGTGTTCAACCTCTTTAAACTCTGTTCAAACGCAAATTTCAAGTACTCAATGTCGTAATTCCCTACGGGTCTCGTGTTATGGTAAAAATCAAGTCCTATTTTTGTTAAAATGACTATTCTATCTCTCTTAGTTCCTAAAACTTTACTTATTATTTTCTCACCTAGCCCTTTTCCGTAAACGTCAGCAGTGTCATAGAAATTTATGCCGACATCATATGCCTTTCGTAAAAGTTCTTCCGCTTTGTTTATATCACTTCCCCACTCGTCCGTAACGATACTCCATAAGCCTAATCCTATTTCAGACACTTCTAACGTATTATTAACGCGTCTTAGCTTCATACTAATACCCGTCTAAAAGTAGATATGATTTTTGAGAGTAAAAAAGAATAGACTATTAATGTTAGTAAAGGTACCAGAAAAAGTGTTTGATGAGGTTCTTTCTAAATTAAAATTGCGAGTTTATGAGTACAACAGTAAAATAAAGGAGTACGGAGTGTATTTAAAGCCTTATCACTTAGTCTACAAAAACGGTAAAAAATACGTTTACATAGGGAAGTATTGGTATAAACTAGAAAAGTTCGGTGGTAGGCTCAAATGGATATATCTGGGTAAAGAGAAGCCGTTTATAGATATGCCAGACCCTCCAGAAATTCCTGATTATACAATTATTAGAGATGCTGACGGAGGATATATAATAGACAAAAAAATCTTAGATGAGCTCAAAGGAAAGTAGCGACTTTATATCTTCAACAACCTTTTGCTTATTCTCTTCGTTTCTAATTAAAGCTAAACCGTTAACGATCGTGATAATATCTTCCGTATCCAACCTGATCAGTTCTGCTAACCCCATAACGGTAACCGGTGTGAAAGGTGAACCCATAAAGGCATTTAGAGAAGCTTTTCTAGCTTGAGCCCTAGTTATCTTTTTAAACTTAGCGAACGAGTAATAAACATCATTTGCAGTTATATCCTTACCATACGGTGACCTCGATAATATGTCTAGAACTTCTTCCTTAGAAGAGGAGTTAGCTATGTCCCTCACAGTTTCCTTGCTCATCTTACATGTATCTGGAACTTGTTCATGCATTTTATACGCGATAAGAGATGAATAGTAATCCTTGTAACCACATATTATCTCTCTGGCTTTTGAGATCCAGTCTCCTTTAAACGTATCTACAATCGCCGATAATCTACTGATAAAGAAATACTCTAAATAAGTGTTAATTACGGCAGCTGACTTATTACTGGCTTTTTCTAAGGCGAATTCCAAAGCTTCCCTCTCAATTCCAGTTAGAGAAGATAACACGTCTTCAAGGGATTGAGGCTTTATATCAGCCAGGTCTTTCAAAAGATAGACACGAAAGGAAGGAGTCTTAGATAATGCAGCAGATACTATAGCTTCTATGTCATCTAACTCTACGACGTATTTATACAAATCTACGATAGACGAAGCGATTTTAGAGGATAAGGTATAATTCCTTACAGTAGATAAAATCTGTAGCGCTCTATTTTTCATATATGTCTGGAAATCCGTAATAGTTTGCGGGACTTCAGATATTATACCCTTTTCTCTCAATATGTTGGCAACTTCCTTCCAGCTACTTGACTCTAATAACTCATTTACGGTACCTGTACTTAGTATCTGGCTCTTATATACTCTTGCTAATGCGGTAGCGTACGCGAAGCTCATTTACTTATATACCTCCAATAATTTGGATACTACCAATTCCACTGCTTTTTCAACGTTTTTCTCAGCTTGCTTTCTAATCTTTTCGATCTCTTTCTCCCTTTCTTCAGTATACTTCTTGGATAGTTGTTGAATTTGGGATGAATAAGTTTGATCAATTTCTTTAAAAATCTGTGATATAACTTGTTCCGCAACATCTCTAAACTGTGAGGAGAGAGAGTCCGCCATTAAAACAATTTTCTTACCGTCCTCTACAGTCTTCTTTTCCACGTCTTTCAATTGGTTTTCATACTTTATTATGAGGTTCGCGTAAGTGGCTAGTTTTGAGGACATTTCGTTTAATATTTTATTAGCCCCCTTTTATTGATTTCCTTGCCCTTATAATGAAACCAGTGTGAACTACACCTATATTTTTGGGTCTTGTCGCGTTCTCCTTCACTTGATATTCTCTAACGATTAATTCCTCAGCATGCACATCTACAAAGTCAAATTCTCTGATTTTAAGCACAGTTTTCTCTATTTGATTAACTGTAGGGACAAAGATTACTACTGAACCGGAAGGTTTAAGGATCTCGTGGACATATTCTATCGTATTCCAAGGGTCTGGCATATCGAGGAATACAGCGTCTACATCTCTTTCATCTATTCCTTGCCTTATGTCCTTGAGCTTGAAAGTTACTCTATCTAATAGTCCCATAAACGATAAGTTCCTTCTAGCTGTTTCCTGCATATCTTCTCTTATGTCATAAGTAATAACTCTACCTTTCTCTCCTACCGTATATGCTAAGGAAATCGTCAGGAAACCGGATCCAGTGCCAGCTTCAATAACAGTATCCCCTTCTTTAATCCCAGACACATAAATCATGTAAGATATATCCTTAGGGTATAGTACTTGTGAAGGTCTTCTCAACCCATTATAAGCGTCTAAAGGTGTAGGCCTAAGCAAATAAGCTTGCACACCAGTCGAGAGAGAAACGGTCGAACCATATTCCTTTCCTATTAATGTAGACAAGTCTAGGGTACCTTTATCTGAGCCGAATTTTTTTCCTTTCTCTACCTTTACTAGAAACACTCTTTTTGGGTCAACCCATATGACTACTGAATCACCTTCTTTTAATGGCATGTTAAAGTAAGAAAAGAATGTAAGGTTTTAAAAATCAGCTCTGATGTCGCATTTCATCCTTTCAAAAATACCAGCTTTCATCATATGTTCATCCGTTTTCTATCCACAATTCTTTTCTTATAAAGTCATTTAAAGCTGCTCTTATTACTTCACTTCTAGAAGTATATCTTCCAGTATTGACCAATTCGTCTATTGCTTCTAAGAATTGTTCGGGTAGTTTTACAGTTATTATTCTCATAACGGTCAATTAGTATGGTTTTTCTGAGATAATTTTTAAGCATTATTCCCTTGTTTACCTGACCTTTCCCACAAATAATTGAAGTACACCTTACCGATCTCTATGAAATACACATGAGTTGAGTACAAGCCATAAAGGATGTTTTCAGAGGATTTTACTATTAACATTATGGATCTATTTGTTATAATGCCACTACCGAACATTGATTCAGTGATTTTGAAGTTAATTATCGGAGGGATTTCTCTGGGTTTTATGAGTATTAGCTTGACGTCACTCTTATAAGCGTTAGCCTCTAGAAGCTTTATTACCTCTTCTGTTAAAAGTTCGTCGAAAGATATTGCTAGATAGTATATTGACGATTGTTCTTTGAGAGTTTGCTGAAAACTCATCTGCACGCTATCAGGAGGTATTAACATTATGTTGTACAACGACGGTTGAGTAGATAGCAGTAATGAAAGCGGGGTTATAACTTCTTTCTCTATTTTCTCTACTGATTCAAGAATGTTCTTCTTTACAGTAGACCATACGTCAACCAAAGAATTAGCCGCAAACATAGCTGGCTTTTTACCTACTCTCTTAATCCATCCTCTCCCCTCTAGCCTAGACAATACTGGGTAAATTTTCGTATACGAAATCCCGATCCTATCAGAGATCTCTCTAGCTGTCATCTTACCGTTAATAAGGAGTAGGAAGTAAACCTTTAGCTCATTTCTACTTATCCCTAGCCCAGAAGCCAACTTACTAATACGGCCTATTATATCATCAATAGGTAAGTCTTGTCCCATAAAGTAACGTTTAATACTCTCAAATTACTAACTTAAATTTAGTGGGAATCCAATGGGTGGTGCGAGCAAGAAACCAATTAGCAATATAGAGAAGAGATTAAAGAAGCAACAAGAGGAAACCCAGAAGAAAGCTCAGAAGAAAACAAGCAAGACCGGTAAGGAAGTTACCTCTAAGGCTATCACAGTTGATAAGGATACTATAAATAAAGTTCAAGAGGAATTAAAGAAGGAAAAAATAATCACACCTTATGTTCTTGCAAATAAGATTAATGTCAACATAAGCGTTGCTAAGAAGATATTAGAGGAACTCGAGAGACAAGGAATGATATCACAAGTAGTGAAAAATAGGAGGACAGTAGTTTACATAACTAGCTCTTAAAACCACATGTTTTACTAAAGAGCATAAAAGTTACTCTTCTTCCTCTTCTTTTTCGTGTCTGTCTTCTTGGTTTATCTTTTTCCTTTCCATAGCTTTCATTTTCTTTATGTTCTTACACAGTCCTTGTAATATCGTCTCAATGTTATTTATCTTGCCTATACGTTCCTTAGAACTCTCTTGCATTAGCACAGTAGTCTCTACATATAGTACGGTGTCTTCATCCTCAGCTTGTTTATAGATTAGAGAGTTAGTACTAGTTACAAAAGTAGGTGACGAGCCTATTATTTCACCGTTTTCGTCCTCTATTACCTCACCAACCAGTATATACGGCATGCCATTCTCTAGGGTTCTAGCTATGGCAACGTACTTAACTATATCTGGACTCCTAGCGTACGCTTTTATCGACCCGATAATAGCAGACGCATTACCAAGAGCTAAAACTCTGTTAATTTCAGGAGAGAAAATATCGTCTTCAGCTAAAATCCCGTATCTTTTGTCTAAAGACATGAATACAGGCTCTTTTCCAGAGGATATCCCGAGTCTCACGTCTTTTTCGGAAATAATTACCTTCCTATACTTGCCAATTATCTCACCTTGGGGTGAGATGATAAGGGTGGTAAGAAATACCTTTGGACCTGCCTGTTCTAAAATTGGACCTGCAACTAGATGGATTTCGCCTTCGGTGGCTAAATTTATCAACGTATCCGTAATAGTACCCGGAATTTTTTCCGAGAGATTCCTTATAATACTCTTAGACTTCTTATCATTTTCATAAATTTCAAAAATGTTTCCTACTGGAAATAAAGAGGGTAAGATAACTAATTTGGCACCCCTTTCCTTCGCCTCCTTTATCAGTTTCTTTGCCTTTTCGACGTTGGCTTTTTTGCTAGCCTCTTTAAGCTTAAGGTGTAATAATCCTATAAGCATTCATTCTCACCTAATTTCATTTATTTCTTCATATATTTGTTTTAGTACATAGTCATATCTCTCTTTACCAGCTTCAATCATATCCATCAGCTGAAGTAACTTTCTTGTTCTCTCTTCTGATACAAACTTACCATACTTTTCATTTAAATATTTATTTACGGCCTTACCTAAAGATGTAGGAATCATTTTCTTAGTTTTTTTACTTTCTATCGCATAACGCCTCTTAAGAATCGTATTAATAATCGTTGCATAAGTGCTAGGCCTTCCGATCTCTTTATTTTTCATTTCTATGACCAAATCAGCTTGAGTATATAAATTTACCTTGCTCCTCAAGAACGAACCTTCTAAAGACAAACCGAAATCACAAGGTAATGATTCACAGCCAAGATCTTTCAACCTTGAAACCAATGACTTAGATAGGCGTCTTACAGGCTGATAGATAAACTTCGTTATATTATCTATTTGTACTGGAAGGGAGTAACTCGTAACTAACTCCACATAATTCTGTTCTAGTGGTATGGGATTCCCCTCTTCATCTTTAATTTCAAACTTTACAACCTCTTTTCTAACTTTTAAGGGGACAATTTGACTAGATATGAACCTCCTGAACACAAGATCGTAAACCTTGAAATGGTTGGACGTAAGGGGTTTAGCTAACTCTAAGTCTCCATCCTCAATCATGAGTCTAAGCTGATCCACATCTAAGGGCTTAGTTGGCCTTATTCCTTCATGAGCGCCGTCTTCTCCCCAAGTCCTCGGTTTGAATACCTTTTCATAATTCTGACCTAGAACTTGCTTAAGATAGTTTTCAGCTATTGATATTCCTACGTTAGAGATTCTTGTACTATCGGTTCTGTGGTATGTTATCAGACCTAGTTCGAATAGGTCTTGTGCAATCCTCATTGTTTCTGGAGCAGATAGCCCGAAGAAATTGTTGGCATCTGAAAGTAGAGTATCAGTAGTATAGGGGGGTAAAGGTCCGAAGTCCTCAATTACCTCACTTATTTCCTTAAATGTTACTGTAACGACGTTGTTCTTTCTAACTCCTTCTTGCCTTTGGACATAGAAAGTTATATCCTCGAGCCCTTTTATTCTTCCGTAATAGACCCTAGTTTTAGTCTTGTTATACTCATCGTATCTAGTTACTATCCAGTTAAGTACTGGTGTCTGAACTCTGCCAGCACTTAAGTTTCTGTTCTCTGAACAATCTGTACTCTGATTGTAGTACTTGCTTCTAGCTCTTTCTTTTTCTTCTGTACAATATTTCGGCCAGAACTCAGTTTGAACCTTTTGAGAAAGTTTAAATCCTATCCATCTGTCTTCTATTCTCCTTACTATTTGAGACTCCACGAGGTTCACGTTAAATTCTCTGGGGCTAGATATAGCTTGAATAATAGCCCTTCTTGTAACTTCATGGAATTCAGCTCTCCTAATATTATTGTTATAAGGTCTCAACGCTAAGTACAAATCCCAAGCTATTTTCTCTCCCTCTGTGTCAGGATCAGTTCCTATTAATATTTCGTCAACTTCTAAAGATAGTTTTCTTAGATTTTCTACTGTATACGTCTTATCCGTAATGATATCAGTAGTCCCGCATTTAGGACACTTACCACCTTTATCATAATCAGTGAATTGATGACCGTTTTTACACCTTTTAATTGTGTTATAGTAAGGTAGAAATAGCGCCGAACCATCTTCACTTATTTTGACATCTACTCCATAAATTCCTATGTTATCAGTTGTGAGATCGTAAACATGTCCGCCAGACGCGGTTACCATTAGAATCTTATCCTCCAGAACTGTTTCGTAAACCCTAAGATTTCCTACTTGCCTAGTACTGGGTCTTGAAAAGAAATTAGATATGGTTTTAGCCTTATTCGGCGATTCCACAATTAATAGTACTGTTTTAACCTTTCCGAGTAAGGGAGTAATACCTCCTTCTTTCTTGATCTTGAGTATCTTCTCTCTTTCTTCGTTAATACCATTAATGATCTCAGACAGTTCTACATTTCCTATCTTCCATGAATTTAAATCAAGTTCCTTCCAGTTTATTTCATCTAGTATTAAGGAAATCTTTCTATTAAATATTTCAAATAAGTTTCTATCGTCTACTAGCAGTATTGAAAGGCCAGTTGTCAGATCTCCACCATAAATTCTAGATGTTCTCCCGCTAGCTTGTATATAAGTTAAGTAATCTGGAATTAATATATTTCCGTTCGAGATTACAAAATCTCCCGTTTCACTTATTTTCTTAAGAATATCCTCGTTCTGGAGATAAGAGTTAACAATCCCATAAGCCTTTATTAGTGTGTCATCCTCTAGTTTTCCCTCTCTGGCTTGTTGACTTAACAATGCGAGAGCTGCTGGAGATAATCTCCTGATCTTTCGTCTAATGTGACCAGCTAGTCTAATGATCTCCTGATCCTTAGTAATGAGAGCAATTATACTTAGAATTCTACTTAAAGTAACTAGATTTATAGTCTCTCCTATTCTGAACTTGAATTTCGGAATTCCTACGAATATTGCATATTTAATTCTCCACGGTAAATCAATTCCCCTTACTAAGATACCATAATGAGTTGTTGAGCCTATAAGGATATCAATCTTACCTTCAGCAAATTCCTCTATTTTAGAAGTGCTCGATGAAGCAACCGCTGCTATGCTAAAATCTTTTGAAAGACTTTCCTCTAAAAACTTAGCATATTCTTGACCCTTATCAACTGGGACGAATATAAGACCACCACTGCCGAGCCTCGATAATAACTCTTTTAACAATCTTATAACTTCATTATCGTTAGTGGGTAATTCAGTATAAGCATCGATTATTTTTCGCAAATATATTACTGAGCTTCCAGGCTTAAAACCCATAAGTAGGGAGAAAACGGGGTTACCCTTAGTTAGTGTTGCTGAAGAGAAAACCACAGTTTTGTTTCCTACAATTCCTTTCCTGATTTTTTCTATCTCAGAGAACAGAATGTCTGTATCCTTAACTTTCATCAGTTCCCTGACTTTGTCCATCGCATCTTGCGAAAATCCCACAAGGCGTAAAACCGCTCGTGCACTTTTACTAGATTTCAGTGCAGTATCAACGTCATCTACAAATAGAAAGTCGTATTTTAGATTAGATAAACTATCTATATGATCTATCACAAAACGATTAGTTGAGATGAAAATGTCGAACTCATTCGAATACAAACTCTTATTAAGCTCTTGCCTTTGTGACTCTGTAAGACCTGAGTGATAATATATTATTTTTGCTTCTATACCAGAATTAGAGGAAAAAGTCGACAGTTTATCAAGTGCTTGTTTAACTAGACTCTTGGTTGGAAATATTATTATGGATTTCTTCTTTTTATTTGCATAATATAATGAAGCGACTAGACCGAAGGTAGTCTTTCCTAAACCTGGTGGAGCTATAATTGCGAAACTGTCATTTCGTAAGAGTCTTATGATCCAACTCTTCTGAGGACCATAAGGGGGATAACCTATGGCTGTTCTGAATATTTCACTAAACACATTAAATTCGGACAGAATCTCACTTTCCTTTGAAAGCTTGCTCAAAGTACTAGCACTTTTCAAAGCTTTTATCAAGTCGTTTAGGCTGTGAAATTCAGCCTCATCATTAGAAAAACACCTAGTACATACTGAACCTTTACTCAGTCTGGAAGATGAAATAGCTCCTCCACAATTCGGGCAACTCGACTTATATATAGATGGGGGAATCTCCCTCAAGTTTATACTCATTATTCACTAAATTAGTTAGATATTTAAATATCTACTACTTGGTGCCTTAAAGGCACAGATAGCTTATTTAATAACGAAAATATGATCACATCACAATATGAGCCAAAGTTTGAAGTTTAAAGTAAGCGAAGCGAGACAAAGAGACGTAGGAAAGAAGATCGCTAGGTTATCAGAAAGGGCTATGGCAAAGTTAGGAGTCCAGTTCGGTGATTACATTGAAGTGTCCGGCCCTAACGCTACTACCGTAATGCAAGCTTTTCCAGCATCTGATGATATTGACGATGACGAAATCAGGATCGACGGATATGTTAGAAAGAATATTGGTGTGGGGATTGGGGATGAAGTTATAGTAAGAAAGGCTAATGTAACACCTGCAAATAAAGTAGTTTTAGCACCGACCCAACCCATACGTTTCGATTATAGTTTTGTAGAGTATGTTAAGGATCAATTAATAGACAAACCGGTAACTAAAGGTGATATAATTCCTATACCTGTTTACACTGGAATCGTAGAGTTGGTAGTAATAAGTACGCAACCATCAAATTATGTGCACATAACTCCTGACACGAATGTAGAAATTAAGGAAGAACCGGTGAAAGAAGGGAGTATAAGTTATCCTAGAGTAACTTGGGAAGATATAGGAGATTTAGAAGAAGCTAAGCAGAAGATAAGGGAAATTGCCGAGTGGCCTATGAGACATCCTGAGCTATTCCAGAGGTTAGGTATTGAACCACCTAAAGGAATTCTTCTTTACGGTCCTCCAGGTGTAGGAAAAACTTTACTAGCAAGGGCATTAGCCAACGAGATCGGAGCTTACTTTATTACTATTAACGGACCTGAAATTATGAGTAAGTTCTATGGCGAGAGCGAACAAAGATTAAGAGAGATATTCCAAGAGGCTGAGAAAAACGCACCTGCGATTATATTCATTGATGAAATAGACGCAATAGCACCTAAAAGAGAAGAAGTGACCGGAGAAGTAGAAAAGAGAGTAGTAGCACAACTTCTGACATTAATGGACGGGATAAAGGGTAGAGGAAAAGTAATAGTCATTGGAGCTACTAACAGACCAGACGACATTGACCCAGCTCTTAGAAGGCCTGGGAGATTCGATAGAGAGATTGAAATAAGACCACCTGATACCAAGGGAAGAAAGGAGATATTACAAGTACACACCAGAAATATGCCTTTAGGAGAAGATGTAGACCTTGATAAGTTAGCTGAAATGACGTACGGATATACTGGAGCTGATCTAGCAGCATTAGCTAAGGAGGCAGCTATATCAGCTTTGAGAAGATTTATACAAGAGAAGAAACTGAACTTAGAACAGCAAACTATTCCTGCTGATATATTAAAGGAATTGAAAGTGACAATGCAAGACTTCTTAGATGCAATGAAAAGTATACAGCCTTCATTATTACGTGAGGTTTACGTAGAAGTTCCGAAGGTCAGATGGTCAGATATAGGTGGGTTAGACGATGTCAAACAACAGCTCCGCGAAGCTGCTGAGTGGCCTCTAAGGTTCCCAGAGTTATTTACAAAGAGCGGTATAACTCCGCCTAAGGGTATTCTTTTATTCGGCCCACCTGGGACTGGTAAAACAATGCTGGCAAAAGCAGTAGCAACAGAAAGCGGAGCAAACTTCATAGCAGTAAGAGGACCAGAAGTACTATCAAAATGGGTAGGAGAAAGCGAAAAAGCAATAAGAGAAATATTCAGAAAAGCAAGACAAGCAGCACCAACAGTAATATTCTTCGACGAAATAGACGCAATAGCACCAATGAGAGGACTCTCAGTAGATAGTGGTGTTACTGAAAGAATAGTCAACCAGCTATTAGCTGAAATGGACGGGATAGAGAAACTTGAGAATGTTGTTGTTATTGCTGCTACTAATAGGCCTGATATCTTAGACCCTGCATTACTCAGACCAGGTAGATTCGACAGACTAATCTACGTACCACCACCGGACAAAAAAGCAAGACTAGAAATACTAAAAGTACACACAAAGAACGTCCCACTAGCCGAAGACGTAACATTAGAGGAGATAGCCGAAAAGACGGAAGGATATACTGGAGCAGACTTAGAGGCTTTAGTAAGAGAAGCTACAATTAACGCCATGAGGCAAGCTTATAGAGATTGTGACCAACAAGTTAGAAATTCTTGCCAAGGTAAAGATAATAGTGAAGAATGTTACTTAAAGAATATGAGAGAATGTATGAATAATAAAGCACAAGTTAAAGTAACTAAATCAGATTTCATGAAGGCACTTGAGATAGTGAGAGCTAGTGTAACCCAAGCTGATATACAAAGATATGAGAGAATGGCTAAGGAATTGAAGAGGTCGATAGCATGAAACACTACAAGATTCTTCTTTTCATTGCCGACGGATTAGGTGACAGACCAGTAAGTAAGTTGAATTATAAGACACCTTTAGAAGCTGTAGACAAACCTACTGTGAGGGAGTTGCTTAAATCTTCACTAGTCGGTATGATGGATCCTATTTCACCGGGTGTAGTTGCAGGAAGTGACACTTCCCATCTTTCTATATTTGGCCTAGATCCAAAAAAGTTCTACAAAGGAAGAGGAGCATTTGAAGCTATAGGAGCTGGGGCTAGGTTAAAAGGAGGAGATGTAGCTTTTAGGGGTAATTTTGCAACAGTAGACAATGAGTTCGTAGTTAAGGATAGGAGGGCTGGTAGAAAGATAGAAGAGGCTGAAGACCTCGTAAGAGAGCTCAACGAGAAAATAAAAGAGATCGATGGAGTTGAAGTGAAGTTCTTCCATGGTACAGAACATAGAGTAGCTATAGTATTGAGAGGTAAAGGTCTGAGCGATAAAATATCCGACACAGACCCCCATGAAGTCGGTAAAAAAGTTCTTGATAGCCGCCCACTAACAAATAGTGATGCAGCAAAAAGGACAGCCGAGATAGTAAATAAACTTACGAAGAGGATTTACGAAGTCCTTTCACAATCTGAGTATAACAAGAAGAGAATAGAAAAGGGAGAACTACCGGCTAATATTATCTTACTAAGAGGAGCTTCGGAGTACGAAGAATTACCCGCGTTCGAAAGCTACACTAAGCTGAAGGCTGCAGCAGTTTCTGCAACTGCGTTAATTAAGGGAATATGCGAGCAGTTAGGAATGAAAGTAGTGACCCCAGTTGGGGCCACCGGAGGATTGGACACCAATTACATCGGTAAGGCAGAGGAGGCTGCGAAATTGCTGAACGACTACGACTTCGTCTTTTTGCACTTAAAGGCTACGGACGCAGCTTCTCATGACGGAAATGTGGAAGGTAAAAAATATGCTATAGAGATGATTGACAAAATGATCGGAAAAATTCTTGATAGATTTGGAAGTGAGATAGTAATTGCAATAACTGGAGATCATGCCACACCAGTAGAAGTTAGAGAACACACGGGGGATCCAGTACCGTTTATGCTCTATATACCATATAGTAATTTAGTCTTCGATGACGTTAAGGACTTCAACGAAAGAGAAGCTCGAAAGGGAACTCTAAGAATAAGGGGGCTTGATGTAATGAACTTATTACTTAACTACTCTTATAGAGCAGAAAAATACGGTGCGTAAAGAAACAAAGATGAAGAAGCTCGAAAGGGCTGACAAGTGATGAGCCCGCGCAGGTCGGATGTTTTTATTCACACTTAACTATCCTAAACTTGGTGAAGATTTCCATTACTCTTCTTCTTATTAGATCGTCTATTATTAGGACAACGGCTCCTGCATACGGTTGACCATAAAGTATAATATCTCCGTCTTTTCCGTAAATTACTATTGGAATTACTAATAAATCCTCTTCACCCTCCACATACACGACCTTACTAGCATCCGAGTCAATCTCAAGCAGTTCTTTAATTTTCGAAATTGCTGATAACCTTATCAGCCCGGCTTCGTTTTTTACCCTTTCCATGACTGTCCTCTTTTCAATATTAAACTTACGCCTAGTTTTTCCGTCTACTAATGACAGAAAAGGAGTTAAGTTAAGGTCTAATACAGTCTTAGTTACAACATCACCAACTGTTATTATTCTCGAGTTTTTCCTAGATTTAAGAAAGTGGAGAAGTTCGGCATTGTTTGCGAAAAGAATACCGTACGGTTTTGCCAATTGGTTTCTCAGTTCTTGAGGTAAAATAAAACAATAATCTACTTGACTGTAATCGCGTATCTCCACGGTGTCGATGCCCCAAAGACCTTTGCTACTTCAGAATCTTGGCTTATTATGATAACCATCCCACTCCAATCCTCACTGAAAGACGTTGAGTTACAGATAGGGCATGTAACTGTCTCCAAGGGTACTAGTGCTCTACAATTTTTACAAGCCTTGAATATCTTCTTTTCTGGCATCACTTACTCGCCTTTGAGAGTTCTTGGTTTATCCACTCTAATTTACCTAAGAATGGTTGCTTCATTGTTAGGGCTATCCTTGGCATTCTAGAACCTCCTACTGATATGCTAATTATCCGTGCTCTCACTCTATCTCCCTTCTGAATGACCTTCTTAGACCTCTCTCCTATAAGAATACCTCTATTTTGATCAAATTTCAGGTTATCGTCAGTTATTTGTGATATATGAACTAGACCGTCAACCGGACCTATATTGACGTATATACCATAGTTATCTACTTGATTCACCTCACCTTCAACTATTTCATGCATCATTGGTGCATAAACTAACATATTGAACTCTACCTCATGGTAAGTTGCGCCGTCTCCGAAGATTATATATCCTTCCTCGTTTGCTTTAGCATCAAACACGCCGAGTACAAGTCCGATATCCTTTAATACTTTTTCTTGGTATTCTTGTCTCAGAATTTGTAACGCGACATCATCGATAGGCTGACCGAAGTAGTCTGGAGGTATTCTAACGATACCCTTGGCTTTAATGAGTTTAAACATAGAGGTATCAGACTAGATAATAAAACTAAGACTTATATTTTTACTCTTCTGCCTAAGGTATAAAACTTTTATACCCATTTTTAACGCTCTTCGTCTTAAAGATAAATCGTTCGTAAATATCGCCATATCATATTTCTTACTTACCTTTAGCAAGTGAGTATCCACGTCAATATTATTGTCCTCCTCATCTATCTCACTCCAATAATTTCTATACGCGTCTAGATACTTTAATGCAACTTGAACTTTCATTTGCATTAAAGGACCGCCTACTTCGGCTAATTTTCTTAACTCTTTTAAGACAGATTTAGTTAGATAAAAAGCCGGTTTATAATCTAAAAACCGAACAACTCTTTCAAATGGGTCAAACCTATCGTAAACATATAACAGAATATTTGTATCTACGAGAATCTTCAGAAATTGATTAGACCCCATCCCACTAATCTCCATCTTCCTCCTATCTGCCTACTTATCACAGCTCTAAGACCTTTATCCCACGCCACAATAGGTCTCTTAAGCTCAACTTCTATCCTATTCGATTTTATGGACTTAATTACACCAAGTGTAGTTGAAGAACCTATAGTGATCATGATCGTTTCCTTCGGTTTTAAATTATCTACTTTTATCAGTTCTTTACTACCTACTACCCGTTCTAAAAGCTGATAGTCTTCAATGACCATGTCAAAAAGTACGGGTACATCATGGTTGGCTTTCACTACAACGCTTCCAACTAAGCTATCGGCTTTAACATAAGAGGGATCTAATTCAGTACCTATTGCCATCAATCCACCTGGTTTTGCCTCCTTTACTTCAAGGTCTGAGAACCTAATGGAAGTTATTCTTGAATACAAGGGCTGATACTCTACTTTACCGCCAGACTTCTCTATTCTAATACCTGGTAATACTTTTATCTCGTCTCCTACCTCTAATTTACCTTGTATTATACTGCCTCCTAATACACCTCCTTTTAACTCATTATAAGATGTTCCAGGCTTATTAACATCGAAACTCCTTATTACTAACATTATAGGAGGTTTAGATAAGTCCCTCTCTGGTGTAGGTATGTATTTTTGTATACTTTCAATTAATGCATCAATATTTATTTTGTGAAGAGCACTTACAGGTATTATTGGCGCACCTTCCGCCCATGTCCCCTTAAGGAACCCCCTGATTTGTTTGTATTGTTTTATAGCCTCCTCCTTAGGTACTACATCGACCTTGTTTTGAACAATAATTAGGTTTTTAATATTTATAATACCTAACGCAAAAAAATGTTCTCTAGTTTGAGGCTGAGGAAAAGGTTCGTTTGCAGCTACAACTAAAATAGCACCATCCATCAGAGCCGCTCCAGATAACATAGTAGCCATTAGGACTTCGTGACCTGGAGCGTCAATGAAAGAAACTTTTCTCAGAAACTTAGGCTCTTCAGTACTACCACAATGTGCACATGAGGGCTCAGTAACATACGCCTCTGGGACTTTACAACTCTCACAAAATCCTATATTCGCTTCAGCGTAACCTAACTTGATTGTCATTCCTCTTTTTAATTCCTCTGAGTGTTTTGAAGTCCATATTCCAGTAATAGCTTGAACTAAAGTAGTCTTACCGTGATCAACGTGACCTACTACACCTATGTTTACTTCTGGCTGAACTTGTGGCCAAGACAAAAGTTTTTTCACCTAACTAATATAGTATTAACCTGAACTATTTCAGCAGTGATCATATTTCCGCGAACGGTCTTCTTCTTTCTCATACCGTCTTCAGTAGGATAGAAACCGGGAGGGGAGCTCAGTAACAGCCTCCTTTTAGCACCGCCTTGAACGTCAAATCTCATCGGGAAGCCTGAGTTATCTGACCCACCGGTTATCTTAAGTTTCAGGGGTACTCCGGATATGTTTACGTCAACTACATCCCCTATTTTTGCCCCTATTAAACTGGGGACTTTTGACTGGTCTACTGAGACCTGGAAGGCTTTAGTTCTGTAAGCTATTGCTTCAAACTCATTGGCACCGAATTTCTCTCCCATCTGCTGGGAAATCCATATCTCATTTTGGGGGACGGAGTTATCTACCTCGACCTTAAAGTGACCCTTTATTTTTAACTTTTTATCTCCCTCCTGCTTTTCTATCTCGACTGTCACGAACTGGTCTAAACCGAGATCTTGTTTAGTCTTCTCATTAAGTTTGGCCGAGGGTATTGCTTTTCCGTCCTTCTCTCCCTGATTAACCTGAACTGCATCAGATACTTTAACTTTAACCTTAGCTGTTTTAGGCTCTTTTGTTTGCGGGTCAGATATGACAATCTTGAAGTCAGGCACTCTTTATCCCTTTAAGCTAAATCAAAACACAAGTATATAAAATCGAAGTTAATAATTTGACCTATGATTGGCGTATTACTAGTTTTACACGGAAGTAAAGTTAGTGAGTGGAAAGAAGTTGCAATAAAGTATGCTGACTTACTTAGAAAGTATTTTTCAGTAGTCGAGTACGGGTTCATCGAGTTTAACGAACCTAGTATCACCGACGCAGCTAAGAAGCTTATTGAAAAAGGTGTAGATAGTATAGTTGTAGTCCCACTGCTTTTTGCTGCGGGAACGCACTTTAAGAGGGATATTCCTAAACAGCTTCAATCAGTGTCAAATAAAGTTAAAATAATAGTCGCTGAGCCAATAGGAGTAGACCATAGGGTTGCAGAAATTCTCAAAGAAAGAGTGGAAAAATCATTGAGCTCCTGAAACGAGAAGTTCTGCTTTCTCAGGCTCGTATCTCCATCCTTGAGGTAACTTACCTACCTCTACGTAGTACCTTACTAATCTTCTTATCTTAGACTCGGTCTCCTCTAACCCTCTCTTGGCTTTCTTATCCTTAGGATGCTCAAACAAGTGTCTTCTTATGTTAACAGCCTTCTTTATTAAATTGTATAAATCTTCTGGAATCTTAGGTGCTAAACCTTTCTCCTCTAATATCTGAACTACTTTTTTACCAGCTATTTGCCTAACTAGTGGTACTCCGTATTGGTCTCTCAATATGAGCCCTATCATACTTGGAGGATATCCTTTCTTAGCTAATTCTTCTATAAGTAACTCCACTTCTTCCCTAGTGAACCTAACCCACTTAGGAGCTCCAGTCCTGACGGGTCTAGTAGAGTGACTTTGACCATGAGCTCGTTTCTTATTCACGTCATTCACCTGTTAAACAATGGTTTCAGATTAGTAGTAGTATAACCCTTTCTTTTAAGTTCTTCTCTCACTATTAATGTACCCTTCACCATGTTATCCATCTTTTGAAAAGCCACAGACCTAGGCAAAAGCTTCAGTCCGCAGTCGGGGTTCACCCACACTCTTTCTGGCTTAAAGTGTTCCAATAACATTCTTAAATCATTAGCTACTTCCTCAGGCGACTCCACCCTTCTGTTATGAACGTCTATTACTCCTACTCCTATTTCACCATCCCATTTCTCGAAAAGTTTCACTGGTTCATAATTGTAGTTTTTCAGAGCTAGGTTAATTTGGTCAACTTTTAATCTGTCCAAATAAGGCTCTAGGTACGAATATTCACCGTAACACACGTGCATAACGACCTTAACACCAATTCCCTCAATAGACTCATTTACAGCTTCTACTGCCCATTCTACTTCATCCTTCCTAGTGTGGATAGCAGGTTCATCAACTTGGATGACCTTTATTCCAGCCTCCACTAGCTTTTTCATTTCAGTGTTAAGTACTTTTGCCAGATCGAATGCCAGATCTCTCTTACTCTTGTAGTATTCATTGTAAGACCACTCGGCTATTGTATAAGGACCGGTAATCGTTACTTTCAGATAAGGAGTGTAACTGGCTTCCTTAGCAAATAGGGCTTCTTCGAGTAACATAGGCTCTTTATACGTTATCTTACCTACTACAGATGGTTTCCTATAGTAATGATCACCCCATACCCTAACGAAGCCGTAAAACCTAAAACCGCCTAGTCTCTCCGCAAAGAACTCTACCATTTCATCTCTTCTCATCTCACCATCTGTAGGAATATCTATTCCTGCTTTTTGATGGTCTCTGAGCACTGCTATCACAGCATCATTAAACGCTTCCTTCATATCTTGCTCGTTAAGTTTACCTTGATGATATAGTCTTATAGCTTCTCTTAACCATTTGGGCCTTGGATAACTACCGATTACCGTAGTTGGTAAAATAGGGAGCTCATCCATTTAGTATCATCTCCTTCGCCCTCTGTAATATTTTAAACTTTCTCTTTACTATGAGCTCAGGTATTAAATCGTTGAAGGTAGAATTCCCCAAGATTAATTTAGTTATACCCTTCTCTTTAGCGTTATTTGCAATCCTCTTTATTGTAGAGATCTTATCTAACTTAGTGTTTCTTGAGTCCAAAACACCGAAATACACTTGCCTATCTTTGCTGATATTGTATAGCATTCCAATCATGGGTTTGTTATCCTCTGTTACATCAAAGCCGTAAACATCTACTGGTAACTTAAAATAGTCGTCAATGACGTCGAACTTTATGTTGAAATATGTGATAATGTGTTTTTCTTTATTTATTCCGTTAAACATTGTCTTATAGTACTCCTTTAAGTTCTCTAATCTTTGCTTTCTCACTCTATCTTGAAAGAAATAAGGCTCATGTATTTCCACGGCGTCATAGTATTTCTCCGTATCCTTAAGTAAAGAGTTTACTACGTAGGAGTAATCCATCATTAAATCTTCTGTCTTGCCTTTATAGTGCACGTTCTTGGACATATACGTAAATGACAGCGGCCCTAATATAACAGCCTTTAATTTCAGACTTTTCATTACATTCTTCTTTGCTAATTCCATGTACTTAACGTAATCATTAGATTCTCTGTACTCCAATTTAGACTTAATTACAATATGGCGATAGTAGAAGTTGTTATCGAAAAATCTATCTAACGCTCCCTTTTCAACACCCTTGAGAAAAGAGTAGGTTAAGTCTACTATATCGTCCCATTCTACCATTCCATCTGTTACATAGTCTACTTTATATTCCTCCATTAGTCCGAAGAAATCTTTCTGAAATTTATCTATTTCTTCTATTACTTTAGACTCTTCGACATTACCGTTTCTATATCTAGTTATTATCTTGGCTATCTTTATAGATCTAGGATAGCTACCCACCAGTGCTGTATAGATCTCCATCAAGATAGTTTAGGAGCAAGCAAATAAGTAACTTTCCCCCCTCCTTCCATGCTGAATTCCATTTGCAAAGGTTTCTGATCCGAAAAGGCTAGCTTAGTATAGTCTGACAGTTTAGTTAGCTGTAAAACGTTGTCAATGTAATTAATGTCATAAGTAGCTGTTGCCTCTTTAGTAAACTCTATGTCAGCCAAAGCACCGGTCTCCTTTGTAAACTCACTTTCTACTTTACTCTCTTCACCTCCTCTGATTACTACCTTTTCTTCAGTTGCATATATCGTTACACTGTCTTTACTAACTTGTGAAACCTCACTGATAGCGGTTTTCAGACCTTTCGAGGAAATTGAAGCTTTTACATCGAACTCAAAATTGGCTTCTGGTATTTCAGGGGGTAAAACTTGAATATTCCTTATATTGAAATCACGATTTATAGCACCTATAATAGTCAACTTTACTACCTCCTCGTTATCTGCATCTAATGAAATTGCTTGTTTTCCTTTCACAGCTTTCATCAGTTTCGACATATACTGAGTGTTAAATCCGAATTTGTATTCTTCCTGAACTTCATATTCTTTAAACATTTCTGCAGGTAAATCAATATTAATTAAAGATATTTTTGCCCTATCTACAGCAGTCAATTTTATACCTTCTGGTTTGATTTCGAAAAGAGCTTCATCAACCAACTTAGTGAGAGTTTGTATAATAGCCTTTATGTCTCGTGCATCATCGTAATATACATGCATAAAATAAATTAAGTTATTTAGCTCTTATTTTTTGCGTGATCCTACCCCGTATAATCATTTCTTCAGACAGAAGTAACTCAGGTAAGACGCTAATAACTTCTGGGATAGCCAGAGCACTATCCAAAAAGTTTAAAGTGAGGGCTTTTAAAGCTGGACCGGATTTCATAGACCCTAAGTACTTAAAAATAGCTACCGGTTCACCGGCAATCAATCTAGACATTTGGCTCATGGGAGAGGATGGAGTAAAGCAGACACTAGCAAAATACAGCAAGGGTTACCATCTTGGTATAATTGAAGGAGTGATGGGTCTATATGATGGAGTTGATACTAGATACAGCACTTACGAGCTATCCAAAATAACCCATACGCCCATAGTTCTGGTAATAAATTGTAGTAGCCTAGCTAGCACGGCAGGTGCTATAATAAAAGGACTGAAAGAGTATGGAAACGCTAATGTAAAAGGAGTAATATTTAACCAAGTAGGTTCAACTACTCACTTTAATTATTGCAAAAGATCAGTTCCAGAAGGCATCGAGGTTCTCGGCAACATAAACTTCGATAAACAACTTACAATTCCATCAAGGCATTTAGGTCTATACACAACCGAAGACTTCAACAAAGCTGAAGAAGTGATTAGTTACGCCTCCAGACTTGTAGAAGAAAACGTAGATTTAGATAGACTGGTAGAAATTTCACAAGATACAAAGCCGATAGATAATGAAGTGACTATTGAGGATCAATCTAAACAAGAGGGAATCGCCTATATTGCACTGGATTCCGCGTTCAACTTTTACTATGAAGCTAACCTAGACTTCTTAAGGAAAAAATATAAGCTCGAGTTCTTTAGCCCTCTAAATAACGACAGACCTACAGAAACTCCAGACTTTATATATATCGGAGGCGGTTATCCTGAGTTACATCTAGAAGAGTTAGAGAATTCTGCTTTGACAAAAGAATGGATAAAGAGAAACTCTGAGCGAGGTGTTAAAATACTAGGTGAATGTGGAGGACTCATGTATCTTTCTAAAGAGTTGATCGATGCTCAAGGAAGGTCGTATCGTATGGTTAACGTATTCGATATATCGATAAAGACTAAGGATAGGCTGACTATAGGTTATACTGAGTTAGAGCCGATTAGGATTAATTATCTATCATCTTCCACAATCAAAGGACATGAGTTTCACGTCTCTAAGCCAACTCAAGTAGGAACTGATGTTCAGTTTGCGTTCAGAAATAAGATCGGAAAAGGTATATGGGAGGGAAAAGATGGTGTATTATATGAAAACACTATAGGATTGTATTCTCACTTATACTTTTCACGAATTTGAAGTCTGTTGTCTCTTTAACTCCATTCTTTTAACTCTATTAAGAACTTCCAAGAGTCTATCTATATCATTTGTGTAAAGTCTTATTTTGTATGGAAGCTTTGAAGTTTTAGAATCTATCTCTACATATTTCTTCTCCCTGTTCTCTATTATCTCAGCGTTGACCAAATGCCTCGAATGTAAGAATACGCCGCTTTTATCTGTGGATAATATTCCTTTCTCTGTTACTTTATAACTTGAGGGAGCCATAGCGTCCATCATCTGGATTTTTATCAGTCTACGATAGACGAACATGTTGAAAAGATACAGAGCTTCAAAGTAGATTAAGTAAATTGCTAATTTCTCGTATTGTGTTACACTATCTACAATTTTTAATAATACATAGTCATAAAATAGAAATATTATTATTATGTACAAAATCATTATACCGAACGACTTAAAGTTAGCTACGGCAAGTTGTTGCATTTTCTGAACATACTCCATATCCTTCTGTATGAGACTTCCGGCATTCTTCTCTTCAAACAATGTATTTGACTTGTATATCTCACCCATATATTTTCTCTCCGCTAACATAGGGTTACTTTTAGCCATCATAACGCTGGATATCCCCATTATCACGACAATATAAAGGACATAAACAGGCAAGAAGTATTGAGGATAAAGAGATAGAACAAAAGACATTAAAATCATTAGCCCTTGCGATATCAGTATCATCTTCCAGTTGTAGGGATTGGGATATCCTTGAGGATAACCAGACATACTTAATCATACTCTATTAATGTGGGGTAATAAATATCTGTTGTAACATGTCTCTTACACAACGTTTAGTAATTAGTGCGCTATTTATTACATTAATCCTATTGTCAGTGAATAAAGTAACGGTCTTTTCGGGGTTCCAGAGTTCCACTAGCTCTACAATATCCCTACCGTCGTTAGAAATAAAGATAAGCGTTATTCAGGATTACGTTAACTCTCAGTTAAACATAACGTACAATTTTAACGGATTTCAGTTAACGTTTAATGTAACGGATAATACCTCAGCCTTAAAACTGAGGTTGCCTAGCACCCTACATTATGTAGTTTCTCAAACAATCAACTGTACAGAAATTATCATTCCATCCAGCTATTTGCTGATGTATTTTTATAACAACTCATATTTTACAATAAATTTGTATGATTCTTCTCAAAATGCTACTATAGTAGTATCGCTAGTACAAGAAGTATATAACTTGTCAGAAACTTTTTTCTCAACTCTTTCTTCTTCAATAACTTCAAATAATAACCGTCCTTTTCTTCCATCAACTACAGTCTTATTCTTAATTATTTCTATTCTAGCAATAATTGTATTTGTAACTCTAAAATTTAAAAAAAGAAATTAGTAAATACACTTAAATATTTATAAAAGTATGTTATCTTACAATGTTACCCCCTAAGGAAGAAATCAAGAGAAACTTAGAATCGGGACTACCGATTTTAATTTATGATTTTGACGGAAGAGAAGAAGAAGTTGACATGGTGTTTTATGCAGGTGCGGTGACATGGAAAAGTATAAACTTATTAAGAAAAGATGCAGGAGGACTCATCTGCTACGTAACCGGTAATAATGAGGCTAAAAAGTTAGGCATAACTTTTATGACGGAAATAGTGAAAGAGAAGTACCCTTCATTGTATAAGAAACCTCCTTACGGAGACGAACCTGCCTTCGCATTATGGGTTAACCACATCTCTACCCGAACCGGAATAAACGATGAGGACCGGGCTAAAACAATATCCGAGTTACATAAGACAATTAGTATGATAAGGATAAGGGAGGATGAGGCTAGGAATAAATTCTACACAGAGTTTTATGCACCGGGTCATGTCCCAATTTTAATTTCAAGAGGATTAAAGAACAGAAAGGGTCATACGGAATTGAGTACATCTTTACTAGAGTATATAGGATTAGAAAGAAGTGGTGTTATAGCTGAAATGCTGGGAGATGGTAAGAGCCTCTCTAAAGAGAAAGCTATGCTCTATGCTAAGAATAACGGATTCCTTTTCATAGAGGGTAAAGAAATTGTGTTAGAGGTGATTAGATGACCTTACGTAAATACGGAGTTGTAGATACAACCTTTTCTAGAGTAGACATGGGAAAAATAGCCGTAAGCGTGATAAGGAAAGAGGACCCAGAAGCTGAGATTGTAAGGTATACAGTCCCCGGTATAAAAGACTTACCTGTCGGTGCAAAGAAGTTATTAGATCAAGGATGTGACGGTGTTATTACTTTAGGGTGGGTAGGAAAGACTATGTTAGATAAGTACAGCTATCTGGCTACAAGTATTGGACTGATCATGGTTCAGATATTAACTTCTAAACACGTAATTGACGTAACTGTTCATGAAGACGAATCTGAAGATGAGGAAAAACTCGTTGAGATCGCGAAAGACAGGGCATCAAAACACGCTCTAAACCTTGTTAAGTTAGTCAAAGAAGGAGGATCAGCTTTAACTAAGTATGCTGGTAAAGGTCTTAGGCAGGGGTATACACATGCAGGAGAACTCGAAGATTAATTTAGCTATAGTCGTAGCTGAATTTAACTACGATATCACGTACTTAATGCTACAAAGGGCAATATCCCACGCCAACTTCTTAGGAGCTACAGTTAGAGTAGTAGTGAAAGTCCCCGGAAGTTACGACATGCCCATGATAGTCAAGGAATTACTAAAGAGAGACGAAATAGACGCAGTAGTGACTTTAGGTGCTGTAATTAAAGGAGAAACTAAGCATGACGAAATAGTAGCAACACAGACTGCCAGAAAATTAATGGATCTTTCCGTAGAATACGGCAAACCTGTAACGTTAGGAATTATTGGACATGGAGTCACACATGAACAGGCTGTAGAAAGAATTGAGGAGTACTCAACTAGGGCTGTGGAGTCTGCAATAAAGCTAGTTAAAAGGGCAAGAAAATTGAAGGAGTTACAGTTAAGTGGGGATGCGACGGTGGTAATTGAGTGAAAACAGTAAAGCTCATAATGGAGGGTTATAAGCAGTGGACTGAAAGTTTAGGAGTCGACAGAGAATGGAAAATTCAAGCTTTCCAACACTACTTTTCTTACTTACTCTACAACAAATTAGCCGAAATTGGAAGTTACGTTATCCCATTTCGTTATGATATTCACGTTATATTAGCCGATGGAGTAAAGGAAAAAGATATAGTAAAAGTAATAGAAGAAATAGATACTCATTCTCCGACTTCTATTAAACTATGTAAAGGTTATCATCAAAAGCCTATCCTTTCAGTGTTTTCTTGTGAAGAAATCGATTTAGACAAGGTACCTGATGAAAGAATACTCGTTGCACATTACGACATTGATGGAATTACTAAACTTAATATACAACAATCGATGGAAAAAATAGATTTTTTGATGGACTACATAAAAGCGGTAGGAAAAAGGCTAGGTTGTATAGACCAATATTTCGGTGGTGATAACTTAGGGCTGTTCTGCTCTGAGGACACTGTTGAAGCACACATAAAGGTAGTTAAGGAGTTAAATGATGTTAAAGTAGGGATAGGTATCGGTTCAAAAGCTAGAGATGCTTTAAGAAACGCTACTGAGGCATTGGACGAGATTAGAAAATTCAGGGAAGAAAAATGGAAAATAATAGGATAAACCTCGGAGGAGCTTTACTCGGAGAAGAACTAGATTACGTTGAGAAAATAAACATAGAGTTTGACGAAAATACTGGAAGAATAACTCATATAGGGAAGGGCTACGACTATAAGGGAAAGGACTTAAGAGGTTATGTTGCTATCCCTCCTCTAGTTAACGCTCATGCGCACACAGCGGATTTCACATTTCCCGAAGTAGAAATAACAAAAAGCCTGAAGGAACTTGTAGGCGATCCAAAAAGTGTAAAATATGAGTATTTTAAGAAGTATCGAGATAAAATAGTCGAGAGAATCGCACAATTTTTGAAATATTCCAAGAGTCTAGGAATATTTACAATAGTAGATTTTAGAGAGGAGGGTATTGAAGGAATAAAAATAGCTCTAGAAGCGGACAAAATTGTAGCGGAAGTTAACCATATACTTCTAGGAAGACTTGACGTTTTTTCAGAGGAAGAATTAATTAAACTACACAGCATATCTCATGGCTACGGGTTACCTTCTGTGAATAGTAATAGTAAAGAGGAATTAGCTAAAATCAGCACTGTGTTTTCAGATAAGATTAGAGGTGCTCATGTTTCCGAGACTAAGAGACATTACTTAAGGGATGACCTCGAGTACTTACTAAGTTATTATAAGCCGACTCTCCTGATTCACGGGACTAATTTAAATGAACCTGACTTCGACTTGATTTCGGATATTCCCTTAGTAGTTTGTCCTAGAAGCAACCTATGGTTCTCAGCTGGTATACCTAGAATAGCTGATGCAATAGAAAAAGATGTAAAGTTACTTTTCGGTACAGATAATGGTGCATGGATAGATTATAATTTATGGAAAGACCTTGAGTTAGCGTATCTCTTATCGAGAGTTCAAAGACCCCTTACGGATTTTTCGAAGGAAATTCTGAAAGGAGCGACAACAACTGCTTACAGAATATTTAATCTAAACTACGGGGTAGAAGAAGGTAAAACGTTTTTGGTAGTCCTTCTAAAAAAGGATGAATTAAGTTGGGCTCACAATATTTATTCTGCTATCGTTAAAAGAGGTTCTAATCTAGTTTCTCATAGTCTTGGTGCTATCCAAAACCTCAAATGACCTCCAGATTCAGTAGTAGCTTCTCCCCTTAACGGCACATTAGTTCCGAAGCTTACGGTAACGTCCTCCGAGAATGCTAATGCCTTAAAAGCTGTCTTTAGTACTTCTATCTTATAGAATGATCTACTCTCTGCCTCTATAGTTACAGATTTTAGGGGTTTATCTTGGTGTAGCTTAGCTTTATAAGATTTACCACTTACTTCTATAGAGAACTCAATCCCGTTATCGTCAGTGGTACTTATTTGAATTTCTTCCTCTGTTACAATACTGGCATCAGACAATATCTTCTTCAGGATTGATCCGTCTAACGAAAAGGAGACCGGAAGTGAGACTTTAGGTTCAGTTAAGCGTTGTGTTTCTACTTTCTCGCCCTTGACATAAATATTGCTTCTAAGTCCACTTTTTTCGTCTCTTAAAGTTATTTTTAATCCAGCGTCAGTTTCATCTATCATTACTGAGGTAGTCTTGCTCTTAGCTTTACCTAGAATCTTCTTTACCTCATTTAAGTTGATTTTTACACCGACTGGCTTATCGATTGAGTAATCCTCTAAGTATTCCTTAGATATAACGAGGACTCCCATTAAGGATTTATCGTCCGTTAAATAAGAAGAATAAATCGAATCCTCTATGAAATTTAAAACTACTTCATCAGCTATTTCGTTCAACCCTGCTAATAGTGAATAAAAATCTTTAGCATTAGAATAAACAACTTTGATCATTCTTCTTCCTCAGATGTTTTTTTGGCTTTAACTTTTTTAGACTTTTTTGCCACTTTTCTTTTCTTTTTATCTCTAGCAGAATATCTATTTTTCAGTTCATTAAACATTTTCTTTGCTTCCTCAAGGCTTATTTTGTCGTCCAATAACTTATCCCATATCTCGGTGTTTTTCATCAGCAACTCTATATCAGGAATTGTCATGGAGGCGAATTCTTCTTCCTCACCACTTTCACTTGTTTTCTCCTCTGATTCTTCTTCCTCTTTCGGAGCTATTTCTTCTTCTAACTTCTCCTCTTCCTCACTTTTTTCCTCCTTACCCTCCTCGTCTTCGTCAAACATGAACATCACCCTCGTAAAACTGAACTAAATATATGAATCTCCCTAATAAATCTCTAGTCACGAATACCCCTCTAGGCAGTTTCGGAAAAGTCTCGTATAATGTGTAATACATATCCAAATCAGAACCTCCAAAAAACTTACTGATATACTCAAGCTCTCCAGGCTCAACTATATTAAATGCGTAGAATAGACCAGCATTCGGAATAACTTCCTTCAAATAATCCACGCTTTGTGATATTAGCAGAAAACCAAATCCAAACTTTCTACCTTCGGCTAAAAGCCTTTCAATCAATTGTTTGCCTGACTCCTTACTAAGTAGAAAAGGTGCCTCATCTATTATTACTAAGTTTTCTATCTTACTCGATTTACGAGAGTACATTAAACTTTGTATTGATTTAAGAATTGTTTCCATTATAATATATTTAACTTCATTTGTAGGAACACTAGAAAAGTCTAGTATATAAGAAGAGTTAAGTAACTCCTCGAAGTTAATACTGTTAGACTGAAAAACTGTTGAAGATAAATACTGTAGATATGGCTCTAGAGATTGATATTTGTTAATTTCTTGTGCACTCAAAGCGTTCTTCTTGTGACGCTCAAGGAGTAGTAATACGTCCCTAAAAGTAGGAGGGTTTTGAGACCAAGTAGAAGGGTCGTCTGGGTCTAGACCTTTTTCGGCGTAAGCCTCAACGATTAAGTTAGTTAACTCAATAGCTTGAATATTTCCTAGATTAAATAAACTCTTAAGCATGTATGCGATCTCTAATGCTCTCTCCTTCGGATTTCGATTAAAGAGACTCAAGGGATTTACCGAAATCTGAGAAACGTCTACTCTCTTAACTTCATTTAGGTAGTATTCTCCGTGTAAGTCAAATACGAGGAAATTAACACTAAGTTTAGAGGCTAAGAGCTTAGCAAAATTGGACTTACCAGAACCACTGGTGCCGACTACAATAATATTATAGTTCTTAGTTTTCGAAAAGTCAATACAATAATTAGCCTTGATACCTGACCATTTATACTTTCTGCTACTGTTAACCCTTATTACACTTGAGTCTATTATGCCGGACTTACTTAGTATTCCTACGATGTTTCCTAGGCAGATACCTTGTTTACTGATTTCCCCTCTTGGAGTTAGAGAATAAGGAGTTGCAAACCATGAGAGTAATATTAAAGGTAGGTCGTAGTAATCCCCGAAAAGAGAAATACCTATAACATTTAACATACTACCAGCTATGAGAGGCAAGTTCCCGTAAAAAAGAAAAAAATAGAGAGCTATTACTAATGTGAACCCGATGAGGGCTATTTTAGGCTTGAACTTGTATCCAAAAAGGGATAATTGTTCGAACCAAGTATCTGACATGTTTCTTCTAATAAACCACCCTATAAAACCTATGAATAAGGCAGAAATAAAGTAGGTAGACGAAAACGTAAGCAAGTCAAGAAGAAAGAAAAAGGATAGGGACTGTTGTTGAAATAAAGAGTACGTAAAGAGGATAAGGGGGTAATATAAAATTACCATAACTAAAGAAGTAAATATAAATTCAACTAGAATTCCGTCAAGGAAGAAAATCACCAAAAGCTCAGCAGACTCCACAGCTGGGTAAATATAGTACGGAATTACAATTAAATTAGGAATTGCATACTTAATGAGTATAAATTCAAGAACTATCAAAGATGTCATAATAGCGTGCTTTTTAAGCATATTTTATTTTAAGCACCAAATCACATGATTTTATGGCTTCATGATAAACGTTTCTCAGAGTTTTTACAAGAAGTTATACGAGTTAGGATATAAGAGTCTTACCCCTATACAAGAAAAAGCTATTCCGAAAATTTTAGAAGGAAAAAACACATTAGTTATAGCCCCAACTGGATTCGGTAAAACCGAAACAGCGATATTTCCGATTTATTATAAAATACTAAAAGAGACCCCGCCCAGGATTTCAGCAATTTATATTACACCTCTTAGGGCTCTAAACAGAGACATAGAAAATAGGTTAAAAAGATTAGGAGAAGCATTAGGAGTTAAAGTAGCAGTAAGGCATGGTGACTCCTCTCAGTCGGAAAGAAAGAACGTAATAAAGGATCCTCCAGACGTACTCCTTACTACTCCAGAGACTTTAATGTACCTGATTATAAATAAAGATATGAGAGAATTACTAAAGAACATACGTTGGATAGTCATAGACGAATTACAAGAAATGTTGGATGAGAAAAGGGGATATGAATTACTTCTTGTCCTCGAAAGGTTGAAACACCTTACTGCCCAAAGAAAACCGCAGATGATAGGATTATCTGCTACAATCGGAGACGTAGACATAGCCAAGAAGTTCTTAGGTGATGAGGTAGAGGTAGTTAAGATTGATAAGAGAAAAGATATGCAAATTACCCTAGTGATACCTAGCATCGATCAAGAGATCATAGACCTCTCAGTGAAAACCGGCTTAAACCCAGAGACCTTATCTAGGATAAAAGCCTTAGAGAAAATAATTAAAGAGGAAAAGCCAGTTCTGATATTCACTAACGTAAGAGAAACTACGGAGTTCTTGGCTAACGAGTTGACAAAACTAACAGATTTAAAGATCCTTACTCACCACGGCTCTCTGTCAAAGGAAATTAGAATAGATGCTGAAAACAGATTCAGAAAGGGAGAAATAGACGCCTTAGTTGCGACATCAAGCCTTGAATTAGGTATAGATATTGGTTTAATTAACGCTGTAATCCAGTATATGTCGCCCAGACAAGTTATAAGATTAGTGCAAAGAATAGGGAGAAGCGGCCACTCTCTAGATAAAATTTCGCGAGGATACTTAATGCCATCAGGAGATATTTATGATATCCTCGAGTGTAAAAGCATACTCGATAGCTTAAGGGAAAGTTATCTTGAAAGTCCTATAGTAGAACCAAAACCCTACGACGTAGTAGCTCATGAAATAGCTGGTATGGTACTCGAAGGAATAACAGACCAAAAGGAAATATTCAAGATAGTAACGTCCTCGTTCTTATTCTCTGACTTAACAGAGGAGGAGTTTGAAAAAATCCTCAGTATCCTCGAGTCGGCTAGAATTATAAAGAGGAATAAAGAAAACGTCCTTCCCTCATATAGGGCATGGAGATATTACTATACAACTAATATGATACCGGATTCAATAAGAGATTACCTCGTAATAGATCATATTAACAACTCAAAAATAGGGTCTCTAGATTACGAGTTCGTAGCTACGCTCGACGAGAATTCCGTTATAGTCTTAGGGGGAAGACTATGGAAAATCGTTTCGATAGAAGAGAATAGAGTATACGTAGAGCAAACGTCTCTAAAATCGGGCGTCTTACCGAACTGGTTCGGGGAGTCTATTCCGGTAGAAAAGGAAGTAGCTTTGAAGGTGTACGAATATCTTGAGAAACTCGAAAAGGGTGAAGGTTTAGAACTACCTGAGAACGTGATTGATAGATTAAGAACACTTGTGGAAGAACAGAAGAAGAGAGGATACCCACTACCCTCTAGGAGTACAAGCTTGGTAGAAATAAACAATGACTTAATTGTAGTCCACGTAGCTTTAGGTACTAGAGGGAACAACACTTTAGGTGCGGTTCTGTCGTTGCTACTAACCAATCTAAAGGGAGTGAAGACCAACTACAGAGCTGATGCTTATCACATAGCTATAGCATCCGTAATCCCCTTAAGTGAAAATGACGTTAAAAGAGCTATTTCTATATTAAATAACATTACTATTAATGAATTTAAGGACTTGATCGGGAGGGCTGTAAGGGATAGTCCTCAGTTTAAGTGGAAACTTTTAGTAGAAGCTGAGAGGTTTGGTGTGGTAGATAGAGAGAAGATCTCAGACCTACAAATTATGCAAACTGTCCTTAAGGCTTTCGCAGATACAGTAGTTGGGGAAGAAGCTGTAAAGGAATTAGTATATAAGAATTACGACTTAACAATCTTTAACGACCTCAAACACATTTCATGGAAAATTTTACAAGTGCCGAGCTTCTCACCTCTCGCTAAAGAGTTCTTGGACAAGCTTCTGGTCTTATCCCACTCGGACGACAAAGGAGCTATGCTAGAGATATTCAAGCGTAAACTTAGTAACTGTGAAGTTTGGATTTCTTGTTTATTATGTAATTGGAATCAGAAAGTAACCTCTTCTTCGGCGCCACAAAAATGCCCTAAGTGTGGTTCTATCTTCTTAACGATAATTGAGAATGACGACGACTTAAAAATCCTTAAGAAAATTAGAGAGAACCAGAAAATCAATAAAAAGGAAGCTAAGAGGCTAGAAGCCCTGAGAAACTTAGCATCAATGTACTCGATCTATAATAAGTATGTGGCAATAGGAATGTGTGCAAGAGGAGTAGGTGCTAGTAACTTGGGAAAAGCCCTTGATAAGCTCAAATATGGGGAGGAAAAGTTTTACGAAGCTTTACTTGATGAAGAAAGAAAGTTTTTAAAGAATAGAAAATACTGGCAATAGGTTTAAATCCATCCTTATTTTTTGATTCATAGGTAATCCTTATGTCGATAATAGAGGTAGGCAGGATTTGCGTTAAGACCAGAGGTAGGGAAGCCGGTAAGAAATGTGTAATAGTTGATATAATTGACGAGAATTACGTACTAGTAACTGGACCTAAAGATGTAAACGGAGTAAAGAGAAGAAGAGTTAATATATTACATGTAGAGCCAACAGACAAAAAGATAAACATAAATAGAGGAGCAAATGATGAAGACGTAAAGAAAGCACTACAAGAAGCGGGTCTCATGGATTACATGAAGGAAACAATAAAACCTAAGATACCTGTGATTTAATATGTATAAATTTTTAGAAAAGATAGATCATTTTTGTAATTACAGTAATAGTTGGAATATACTTCGAGAAGCTCAAACAGATGATAAATACGGCTTCTATCCCGACAAAAGACCTATAGAGGCCCTGATAAGAAACGCAATAATAAACTTAGATAAGCCAGCGGGTCCTACAAGTCATGAAGTTGCATATTGGGTTAAGAAAATGTTTAACTTGAACAAAGTAGGCCATGGGGGGACCCTAGAGCACGTTTAACGTGCGGGGAGACCCAAAAGTAACGGGAGTATTGCCAATAGGAATGGAAAATGCAACAAAACTGATGAGCCTTATTAGTAAGGCTGGTAAAGAATATGTCTGCATTATGCAAGTACACTGCGATTACAAAATGGATGAGCTCAAAGAGATAGTTAACCAATTCATTGGTGAAATATATCAGAGGCCTCCAGTAAGATCTTCAGTGAAGAGAAGGACAAGAAAAAGAAGAGTATACAGTATAGACATTCTTGAGACTGAAGGAAGATTGGTACTCATGAAAATAGCCTCTGAGCCTGGTACTTATATGAGAAAAATATGTCATGATATCGGGATATTACTTGGTTGTGGAGCTCACATGAGAGAACTAAGAAGAACGAGATCAGGAATATTCACCGAGGATTCAAACTTAGTTACTCTCCACGAGATCTCAGAGGCATTGTACATGTATAAACACTGCAAAGATGAGAGTGACCTAAGAAGAGTTTTGCTTCCCATGGAATTTGCAGTGTGTGGAATTCCAAAAGTGGTAATCGATGATGACGCGGTCAATGCCATTACTTACGGTGCTACATTAAATGCACCGGGTGTAGTGGCATTTCAGAACTTTAAGAGAGGTGAAAATGTGGCCATAATGACACTAAAAGGAGAAATTGTAGCAATAGGGGAAAGTAACATAAACAGTAACGAAATACAAAATATGAAGAAAGGAATTGTAGTAAAACCTAAGAGAGTCTTAATGGAAAGAGACGTTTATCCGAAGGGATGGAAAAAGAATGAAAAAGATTAAAGAAATAATTTTTGTAAACGATGTAGTTAACGGTATACCCTTGTCTTTAGAGAGTTCTTATGGTCTATTCTCTAAGGATAAACTAGACTTAGGTACTAAAGTAATGCTAGAGAACCTAATAATACCCGAGAGCGGGGTAGTTGCCGATGTAGGTTGTGGTTATGGTCCAATAGGAATTTATTTGGCATTAAAAAACCCTAATCTTAAGGTTTACATGCTTGATGTTGATAAGAAAGCCGTCTATTATTCCAGAAAAAACGTTAGTAGGTACGGACTTGAAAACAGAGTCCACGTTATCCAAAGTGATATATTTGAAAACATACCATCAGAGATTAAATTTAATGCAATTTACTCTAATCCACCCTTAAAGGCTGGAAAAGCATTCATAGAGAGACTAGCAAGTACTAGCTACGACAGAGTTACCGAAGGTGGACTAATACAGCTCGTAGTATACAAGGGTGAAGAAAACGTGATTAATTTATTTAGCCAGAAATTCAAAAACGTTGAGGTTTATAAGAGGATTAAGGGATACTCGATTATAATTGTAAGGAAAGACTGAAGTTAAGTATTAAAGGAATAAAATAAAATATGATGATTGCCGGGGTGCCCGAGCGGTTAAGGGGCTGGCCTTGAGAGCTTACTGGGATAGCCAGTACGGGTCACCGTGCGCGGGTTCGAATCCCGCCCCCGGCGTTATTATCTCCTTAAAAAGGTAACACTTGCTAACAAAGACTGTCATTTAGCTATTAGATAGAACAAGAACAAATAGCACTTCGAACTTCTTTCAAGAATTCTTTTAGTTTTTTATAATATAAATAATCATTTTCCTTAATATATTAAGACCTTATAATTAAACTATCAGAATAGAAGTTTTAATTTACTCAGCTCTGTCCTATGTGGGTTACCCGTCAGCAGCGTCGTAGAGAGGTCCATCCTAGTTAGCGTACCCATGATGTCTGCTCTATTCAACGCCGTCATATTAACCATGGTAGTCATGAGCCTTAAGTTGGCCGAATACTATGGAATAGCAAAGTCTGTCTTAGCAATAGGCATATACTCAGGTTACATACAGCAGTTATGGGACTTTAACGTAACTTAAAGATTTTCATCAGCGCCGGCGGTCCACCTAAATAACGTTCAACGAACCTGAGGAACGCCTCCACGCTCCTCAGGTTAAGAGCCCTCACCAGCTCCCTGACGACGTTGACCATGATGGTGAAGATCGTGAGGTAACCCTGAAGCCTCTCTCTCCTCCAGAACGAAGAGTCCTCCAGTCCCAAGGCCTTCACGTCCCTGTGAAGCTTCTCGATCTCCCACCTCA